>DATMBC010000016.1 GCA_035559435.1 bacterium | reverse complement strand
CATGCCATTGATATCTCCAGCCATCGCCAGCCGCACCCCCACTCCCGCGCCGACCACCAGCGCCACGATCACCCCGGCCAGCCAACTGCCGGGCAGTTGACGCGCCACCGGCCGGGCGCAGGCGAACAGGTATTGATTGGTCCCCTGGCGGGCCTCGCGGCAACCCAATTGCGACCAGAGCAGCGTCGGCCAGATCCAAGCAATCGGCAGCACAATCGCCTGCCCCTGCGCAAGCGGCAACGAGAGCCCGACGATGATCAGAACCAACACGCCGAGATACCAGAGGCCGTGATGGCCCTTCAGTAACAGACGCAATTCCGCCGCCACGGTTTTCCGCAGACGCGGCTGCGTCGCGCGGGAGGCCAGCGGGGTCAGATGCGTGACGCTTCCGGCCGGCAGGGGGGCAGCCTGCGGCGAGAGGCGATCCTCAATCCAGGCGGCCAGGCGGCTGAGCCGCGATGGTTTCCGCGCCACCGTCCCCGCCGCCCGCGCCGAATCGAAGCGGTCGAAGGGGAGCGCCGCCACGCCGGCTACCGCAAAGGCCAGCAGAATGATGGCCAGACGACCGATCAGCATCGCCGGTGTGTAGGCCAGACCCTCCCAGACAAACCTTCGCAGCTGGAAGATCTCGCCGGAGTCACGGATGTGGATGCCGATGTTCACGACGACATCCGCGCCGACCGCGTCCGGGTACGCCGCCATCGCCGCCGCTTTCATCGACGCGTGATACTCCGACAGGCCGAACAGGTCGGTCACCGCGAACACCTGCGAGGACATCAGCATAATTGTGAGAAAGAAATAGACCACGTTGCCCAGGCCGCCGCGCAGACGGGGGATGCACTCGAAGAGCACCGCCACCGCGCCGATCAGAAGCACGAGCGGGATCATCGTGTAGAGGAACGGAGCGACAAGCAGGAGCGGATCAAGGTGACGGTCCTCGGCGCGCACATACTGCATGATCCCGGCCACGACGATCATGACCGACACGATGGCCGCGAGCACCGCCGCGTTGCTGAGCATCTTGCCGATGGTGTACTTCCATTTCGACAGGGGGGTGGCGGCCAGGATCTGCCCGACCCGTATCTGGTAATCGCGCTCGATGGAATTCTTGATCAAATAGAAGCCGACCAGGGTCAGGAAGGTCGACGTCAGCATGGCAACCTGCGCGCCGATCCACGCCGAGTTGTAGATTCCGCGTGTCCCGCCGATGCTGAGCGTGGACCAGGCGGCATTATTGGGTGGGATAAACCCCCAGGCGGCATACACCGCCACCGCCAGCGTCACCAGAAACGAGTACCGCCGTACCCGCTCCAGGAAGTCCGCCTTGACGATGTGGTAAAGGAGGCGCATGACGATTACGCCTGTGCCGCCGCGGCAAGCGGGGCGCTCTGGTTACGGTCCGCCGCAATGGCATACAGATAGGCATCCTCCAGGGTCGGCGGCGCCGGTGACGCGTCCGCCGCCGGACGGTCATCGGCCACAATACGGATCAACACGCCGTTGGCTTTACGAACCGTCGCGGAAATGAGGTACTTATCCTTGATCGCGCTCAGTCGTTCACCGGGCACCAGCCACTCCCAAACCCGCCCTTCGACCATGCGCGCGATCGCCTCCGGGTCACCGCTGGCCACCAGCCGTCCGCGGCTGATGAGCGCGATATGCGTGGCCGCCGCCTCGACATCGGAGACGATGTGCGTCGAGAGGATGATGATCCGTTCGCCCGACAGCTCGGCCAGCAGGTTGCGAAACCGCACCCGTTCTTCGGGGTCCAGCCCGGCGGTCGGCTCATCGACGATCAGGAGTTGCGGGTCATTGAGCAACGCCTGCGCAATCCCGACCCGTTGCTTCATTCCCCCGGAGTATCCGCCGAGGGGGCGTTTGCGGGCATCGCCGAGATTGACCAGTTGCAGGAGTTCATCGATTCGACGGCGCGCATCCGCGGCCGATAGGCCCTTGACCGCGGCGATGTATTCGAGGAATTCGAGGGCGTTGAGGTTGGGATAGACGCCGAAATCCTGCGGCAGGTAGCCCAGCACCTGACGTACCGCATCGGGCTGGCGCACGATGTCGGTCCCATTCCAGGTGGCGCGGCCGGCGGTCGGACGGGTGATCGTCGCCAGGATGCGCATCAGGGTCGACTTGCCCGCCCCGTTGGGACCCAGCAGGCCGAGGATCCCCGGCCCCAACTCGAGCGAAAAGTCGCGCAGTCCCCAGACATTCCCCTTGTAGCGTTTGCTGACTTGCGCAATCTCCAGGTGCATCGGTCCACCTCCGCGTGGAATGTCTCGCAGATACGGTCCACGCACCAGGATGTTTCACCCCCATGCTGAGCTCGCTCTCCGCCGTGGCGCCTCGTCCTTGTGGAACGTCTACGGCGTATTTTCGCGAGAAAGCCCATTTTCCAGACGTGGATGATTTGTGCTGTGGTGACTCGCACGCAGGACAAATAGGGTTTCATCCCCTTGGTTCCATAGCCGCTGAGGTCGCACATGGGAGGGCGAGCCTCCCGGCGAGCCGCCGTAGCGTGATTGACCAACAGCATAAATGCCCAAATCTTCCCCCATACAGATTCGCGAATCGCCAGCAAAGCGCCCACGATCCATGGCGGCTCGGCCCCTACGGGCCTCGCCCTCCCGAAATGCCTCTGAAGCCCACACGCCGGACAAGGAGCTTTCAGCCCCTTGGTGCGATTGCGTTAATCCTGTGGCGTGTAAGCCGGGACTTCGCCGCGGTTGTGCTGGTATTTGGGTGAGTCGATTTCCAGGATTCGACGGCGGTACTCTTCGCTGCTGATGCTGTTTTGCCAGTTGCCGGTGACCATTGCCGCGCCGATGCCGATGCAGAACAGCCCGACCACCGCCACCGCGGTCGCCTGCTTCGACATGCGCGCGCGTCCCTTGGGCAGCGACAGTTCCAGCGCGCTCACGCTCGGGCAGACCGCCACACACTGCATGCAGGCGTTGCATTCATCCGAGCGCACCCGTGTCAGTTGCGCCACCGGAATGTGCGCCGGGCAGGCAATGTTGCACTTGTTGCAGTCTATGCAGGTCGATGCCTGCCGGGTGATCTTCCACGGTGCGACGAAACTGGCCAGCCCCGCCAGCGCCCCATACGGGCACAGATAACGGCACCAGAAGCCGCTGACCAGAAAGCCGAGGACGACCAGGGAGAGGAGGATGTAAAGCGAAGAGGGATCGATGTGCGTGAAGAACCGCAGCATCTTGATATCGGCAACGCGATTGTAGGGTGACTGGATGAATTGCGCCAGCGACTCGCGCGTCATTTGGAAGAAAATCGCCCAGACAAAGAACAGCAAAAGCAGGTACTTCACCGACCGCAACGGCCAGTCGACAAACTTCGGCAGTTTTCCCTTCCAGCCATGCATCGCCCGGCCGGCGCCGGCCACCGCTTCGGAGATGAACCCGACCGGACAGACCCAGCCGCAGAACGATTTCTTCCACAATGCCGAACTGATCAGCGCCAGCCCGAGGATGATGGTGGCGGCCGGATGGATATTGTTGAGCACGCCGTTAAAGAACCAATCGCGCAGACCGAGCAACCCGGAGATTGGCAGAAACGCCTCGACACCGGGGGGGCGTGTCGGCGCTGGGCCGGTCGCGCCGGTCTCGTAGTATTTCACAAACTGGTAGAACTCCCAGCCGATCCAGATGGTGACGGCCACCCAGAACGATTGCACCCAAAAGCGCCAGTCGGTCTGCCCCTTGGTCGGACGGCGGATCCAGCTCTTGCCGTTCTTGGTGGTCAGGGTTGTCGGTTGCTGTGTCATCGTGGCCATGGTCCCCTCGCCGAATCGCGACGAAAGTTGTTACGTTTAATCTCGTCGAATTCGGCGCGGCCCGCTGTCAAAGGCTAGGGCCGCAAGGAGTTTTTGACAATGCCGGGACTCACCTGACGCTGTCAGCCCGTCCGTGCCTAACATTGTCACCCCGAGCCCGGAGGGCGAGGGGTCTGCTTTTGGCGGCCACGAAAAAGCAGATGCCTCGCCCCGCGGGCTCGGCATGACAGAGTGGGATGGACTCAACATCTCCGGGGGAGAAGGGCTCCCTTGTCCGAAGAGACGAGGACTCAGTGGGCAGCGCCTCAGACGTGTTCCGCAAAAATCGCCCTTGCGCGAAATCCGGTAACAGGTAATCGTGAACGGTCACTATAACGTTTACAGGGGGCAGCATGAAGGGCCGGTTCGACTGGAAGGCGGCATACTTTCATCTCGTCAGTCTGGTGGCGGTGATCTTCTTCCTGTTCGCGGCGGTTTCCGGGGGCCACGGGCTCCTGCGGATGCTTTTTCCGGCCTTGTCGATGCAGAGCTACGAATGGGAATCGGTGGAGTCGTTCACGGCCTTCAAACGCCAGTACGGCGACGGCGTCCTGAATCTGGCCCGTCCCGGACCCGAACGTCCGAATTCGGCCACATCCGCCCCGGTGACGGACGAGGAATTGCGTCAGGCCTGGGAGGAACACAAACGCCTGGCCGTCGAGGGCCAGAAGCGGCAGGGACTTTGGAATCTGCTGGAGTCTTTGGCCACTCTGGCGGTCGCCGTGCCCGTGCTGCTTTTCCACCGCCGGCAGGCGAAAAAACTCCGTCCAGAGCCGGAACCTGTTGAAAACACAGGCGGTTAGAAAGATTGTCGAAAGGCGTGAATGAAAGGGAAGGGAAACCGGGAATAAAGACTTTCGTAGCATGTAATTAGTTGTGCAGGCGAGAATGAGGGAGTAGCCGAGACACCTCCCAGATCGCCGCAGTGCAGGGAGACCAAACAAGCTGCCAGGCCTGTTTGCAGGAAGCAAGCGAGACACCACAACCCGGGGCTCGGCCTATGGATAGGCACGGGTCAAGGCGAGATGGGGGAGACGGCCCTCCGAGGAATCGGAGGGCCGTTCTGATTTCCGTCATTGCCCGGCCGGGCGCATTCCACCATTCTGGCGGCGATGGATGTCTTCCTTGCCAGTGTACTGATCGGCTATGTGTGCGGATCCATCCCGACCGCCGTCTGGGTGACACGTCGTGTCGGCGGCTTTGACATCCGCAAACGGGGCTCCGGCAACGCCGGCGCGACCAATGTCGCCCGTGTGGTCGGGGTGCATTGGGGCATCCTGGTCGGTGTCATCGACATCCTCAAGGGTTTCCTGCCAGTCCTGCTTTTGAGCGGCGCGGCCGGCGCCGGATTCGGCATCAGCGCCGCCAACGCCGGACTGCTGATCGGAATCGCCGCGATTCTCGGCCACATGTTTCCGCTTTTTGCCGGATTCAAGGGCGGCAAGGGCGTGCTGACCGCGCTCGGCGTCTTCGGCGCGCTCCTGCCGTTGGAAGCCGGCCTGGGCGCCTTGGTCTGGGTGATCGTCTTTGCGACAACACGGATTGTCTCGCTGGGTTCGATTGTCGCCTGCCTCGCGTTTGTCGCGGCGGTCCTGAGCCGACGGTATCTATTCGATGCGCCGCATCCGACCACCGTGGTCGTCGCGGTCCTGCTCGTGACGGCCCTGGTGATCTACATGCACCGGTCAAACATCGTCCGCCTCCTGCGCGGGGAAGAGAAGAAATTCGGCGCCCCCCGTTAGTTTCGAAAACGTCTGACATGCTGTATCTTCCCTCCGGCGTTCGGATCAGAACCCACCGCTGTCCGGGAGTCGTCCATGCCATCTCTGCCTCTCATGCACCGTCTCGGGGCAGTCTGCGCCTCGATCATGCTCTGCGCGCAGTCCAACGCCGCGTCGAGGGAGCCAGTGGTGGTGTACGGAATCCCGTCCGCGCAGGGCCTCAAGCCGGCGGGACCGTGGGAATCGACGGGGAACAAAGGGATCGCCGCGATTGGCGACAATGTTGCCAATCCGTTTATCATCGGCGCGCTCCCGTATGACGATACCGCCACCACGGTCGGATTCGGCGACGACTACTATGAAATCTGCCCGTTTCCGGGGACCGGGGCGCCGGATGCCGTCTATGCCTTCACACCGGCGACCGACACCACGGTCATCATCGATCTGTGCGGCTCGGCCTATGACACAAAGACCTATGTCTACGCCGCCAGCGTCACGCCGGGCGCGCCGCTGGCCTGCGGCGACGATTACTGCGGGCCGTTCTACCTGCAGTCGCGCCTCGGACCGCTTCTGCTGTCCGCGGGGGTGACCTACTACATCATCATCGATGGCTACAGCGCCGCCTCCGGCGAGTACATCCTCCATGTCGATGGCGCCGCACCCTGTCTCTGGGCGGGCTGCCCCGAAGGCGCGTTGCCGGAAGGCGAGCCCTGCACCACCGCCCCGGACACGATCAATGGCGGATGCGGCGCGGCGCAGCCCCGGTACCGCCCGATCGGCCCGGACACCACCATCTGCGGGCAACTCCGGGCCAGCGCCGGCGTGCGCGACCTCGATTGGTACACAGCTTCGCTCAAGACCGGCGCACAGGTGCGCTGGACGGTGGCCGCCGCGTTTCCGGCGTCGACCTTGATTTACAACATCACCAATGGCTGCACTGGTCTTGTCGGCCTCCGCTATGATGCCCATGCCTGTGACAGCGCCGACGCGCTCTTCGAAGCGCCATCCACCGGGCTCTATGCCTTTGTGGTGACCACACGGGAGCAGTACGCCGGTCTGGATTGCGCCGACGGCCCCTGGGAATACGCCTGCCGTCTGGAGTACGTCTGCGCCTGCGATTGCGCCCATGATCCCGGCTGTGATGGCGTGACCAACGTTTTTGATGTCACTCTGGCAGTCAATATTGCATTCCGCGGCGCGGCCAGCGTGGCCGATCCGCATCCGGCCTGCCCGTGGCAGCCCGCCGATGTCACCTGTGACGGGGTGGTGACTGTGCTCGATGTGGCGTCGCTGGTCAATGTCGCCTTCCGTGGCGGCAATCCGGCCGCGTTGTTTTGCGACCCTTGCCCGTAGCCCGACAGAAAGCGCCGGGCGTGAAGATTCCGTTGTACGAATGTCCCGATTTGACCAGTATCATAGTGCCTCCCGGCGGGGCTTCCGGCCGCCGCAGGGGGGACTGAAAGACGCACGTGAGCGCGCCCATTGACATCCGCGAAGTGACCAGCGCCGGAGCCCGTCGGGAGTTCTTCCATCTGCCGATGCGCCTGCACCGGGATCATCCGCGCTGGGTGCCGCCCTTGCACATGGACGAACGGCGTCGTCTGGACCCGAAGGCAAACCGCGCGCTGGCCTACTGCGATATGACCATGGCGCTGGCCTATCGCGACGGCCGGGCGGTCGGACGGATCGTCGGGCTGATCAACCGTCGCTACAACGAACTGCGCGGCGAAAAGACCGCCCGCTTCACCCACCTGGAGTGCACCGATGAGTTCGCCGTCTGCGCCGCGCTGCTCGACTACGCCGAAACCTGGGCGCGCCAAAACGGCATGAATCGGATCATCGGTCCGATGGGATTCACCGATCAGGACCCGGAGGGATTCCTGATCGAGGGGTTCGAGCATGAGCCCGCGCTGGAAAGCAACTACAACTTCCCCTTCATGAACGCCTTTATGGAGCAGGCGGGCTACGCCAAGGACGTCGATTACGTCGTCTACATGATCCCCGTCCCGGCCACGTCGCCGGGCTCCTATGAAAAGATCGCCGCGCGCATCCAGCAACGCGCCGCCGTCAAACTGGTCGAGTTCACCCGGCGCGCGGAATTGAAGGCCTACATCCATCCGGTCCTCAACCTGCTCAATGACACCTACCGCGACATCACCGGCTTTGCGCCGCTGGATGAACGGGAACGCGAGGATCTTGCCAAGCGGTTCCTGCCGGTGATCGACCCGCGCTTCGTCAAGATCGTCGCGCTGCACAACGGCGAGGTGGTCGGCTTTATCATCGGCATGCCCAATGTCAACGAGGGATTGCGCAAGTCGGGGGGACGATTGCTGCCGTTCGGCTGGTTCCACATCCTGCGCGCGATGAAACGCGCCCGCCAGCTTGATTTGCTCCTCGGCGGCATCCGCGAGGATTTCCGCGCCCGCGGCGTCGATGTCCTCCTCGGCGAGGCGATGATCCGTTCGGCGCGCGATGCCGGCTACACCCACATGGACAGCCATCACGAACTGGAAACCAATTTCCGCGTGCGCGCCGAAATGGAGCACGCCGGCGGCCAGGTCTACAAGCGCTACCGCGTCTACCAAAAGTCCCTGCCGCCAACTTCGGGTTGATTCCGGGCGGTCGCGCTGTCTATTCTCCCGCCATGAGTGATCGTCGCACGATCGCCGTGCTGGGCGCGGGCAGTTGGGGCATGGCCATCGCCCGCCATCTCGACCGGCAGGGGCATGCGGTGCGTCTCTGGGAATTCGACCCCCGGGCGGCCGCGGCATTGGCGGCGACGCGTCTTCTGCCGACGAAACTGCCCGGGATCCGCTTGCCGGAGGCGGTCGCGGTCACCAGCGATCTGCCCGCGGCGGTCACCGGCGTCGATGCGATTGTCTTCGTGACCCCCTCCACCGCGCTGCGCGCCACCGCGGCGCGTGTGGCGGAGAGAGGGAGCGGCGACGTGCTCATCGTCAGTCTGGCCAAGGGAATCGACGTGCAGACCGGCGAGCGGATGACGGAGATCCTCGCCGACGAGCTGGGGCGCCGGGATGCGGTGGCCTTGGTGGGCCCCTCGCACGCCGAAGAGGTGGCGCGCGATGTGCCGACCGCGCTGGTGGCCGCCTGCGCCGATTCCGAAAAGGCGGTGGCGACGCAGACGCTGTTCAATTCCGAGTTTCTGCGCGTCTACACCAGCGATGATCCGATCGGCGTCGAGCTAGGCGCGGCTTTGAAGAACATTGTTGCGATCGCCGCCGGCATTGTCGACGGCCTCGGTTTTGAATCAACCGACAACATCAAGGGCGCGCTGTTGACGCGCGGTTTGGCGGAGATCACGCGTCTGGGAGTCCGCATGGGCGCGCGCCCCGAGACCTTCGCCGGACTCTCCGGCGTCGGCGATCTGGTGACCACCTGCCTGTCGCGTCACTCGCGCAACCGCCACGTCGGCGAAGAGATCGGACGCGGTAAACGGTTAGATGACGTGCTGGCCGGAATGACGATGGTCGCCGAGGGCGTAACCACCACCCGCGCGGCGCTGCGACTGGCGGCGCAACACAATGTCGACATGCCGATTGCGCGGGCGGTCGGCGCGGTGCTCTTCGCTGGGATGCCCCCGGCCGCGGCGCTGGCGCAACTGATGACACGTCCCGCCCAGCCGGAGATACGCCGATAGGGCCGCAACTTGCCGCTTGGGCTTGAAGCGATTGTTTAGTATGTTGTCATCCTGCCGCCGGGGGGCGCAAACCTTTTTGAGGACCGTCCGATGAACGACGTGACCAGTGACAGCGATGCCCCGATACCGGGTGTGCCGCGGCTGAAACTCAAACGGCTCCCGGAACGGAAGTACTACTCGATCTCCGATGTGGCGGAGGAGGCCGAGCTGAAGCCCTATGTCCTGCGCTTCTGGGAGCGGGAATTCCCGATGCTGCGTCCAAAGAAAAATCGGGCGGGCAACCGGACCTACCAGCGCAAGGACATCGACCTGGTGATGCGAATCAAGCATCTGCTCTACGCGGAAGGGTACACCATCGAAGGGGCGCGCCAGCGGCTCAAAGCCGAAGTGCAGGGCGAGGAGACGCCGCCGGATGTGATCAAGACGAAGAAATTCCTCGGTGATCTCCGGCGCGAACTGGAAGCGATCGTTTCGTTGATGCCATAGCGGCATCCTGGGAAAGGGGTTAGACCAGCAGGTTTCGGCGTATGTCGCAAAACCTGCTGCCGACAGAGGGCATCTTGAAGGGACGATTGGCGGTCGCGCAGGGCGTGTTGCATACGCCCTGGTCGCGCGCCGGCCGCAAGGCGGCTGGCGTATGCAATACGCCCCTACCTGCAATGCGAGATTTCAGATGCCGGCTCACTGAGTCGCAATGCCGCACACGTTTTCAGTTCGGGGCGTAGCGCAGCCTGGTTAGCGCACTTGCTTGGGGTGCAAGAGGTCGGCCGTTCGAATCGGCTCGCCCCGACCAACGATCTGATCCTGACAGGGCGACCCCATGGGTCGCCCCGATTGTTTCGGCGGACAACGGTCCGCGTTTTTCTGTCCCCGATGCGCTACCTGGTGGTCACTCCCGCGTTCAACGCCGCCGGCACCATTGCCGAATTGGTCCGGCGCATCCGCGCAATCCTGCCGGGCACGCCGGCGCTGGTCATTGATGACGGCTCAACCGATGGCACCGCGGACCTGGCCCGCGCGGCAGGGGCCGAGGTGATTGTCCATCCGGCCAACCGCGGCAAGGGAGAGGCGCTCAAAACCGCCTTCGCCGAGGCGCTGCGGCGCGGCGTCGACGCCGTAATTCAACTCGATGCCGACCTGCAGCACGACCCGGCCTTCCTGCCGGACTTTGTCGCCAGGTTCGAGCAGGACCGGACCGACATCATCATCGGCACGCGCGATTTCAACGTCGGCGGGATGCCGTGGGACCGACATCTGACCAACTGGCTGACTTCCTATGCGATCACGAAGATGGGCGGTGTGCCGGTGCGCGACTCGCAATCGGGGTACCGTTTGATTTCGCGCCGCGCCCTCCAGACGGTGACGGCGCCCTCCTCCAACTACGATTATGAATCGGAGTATCTGATTCTGGCCGGACGCGCCGGGATGACGATCGGGGAGGTCCCGATCACGACCATCTACGCGGGCCAGAAGTCCTCGATCCGCAAGTGGACCGACACCAAACGCTTCCTGCGGCTGGTGCGAAAGTACTGGCGCAGCCGGCCGTAGCGGCGTATTGGTCTTGTCCCGAGATTCGCCGAAGCACAACGGCGCCGTCCCGATGGCAAAGAACCCATGTCCAAACGCAAACCCCGGATACTCATCTCCAACGACGACGGCGTCCATGCGCCCGGCATCCGGACGCTGGCGCGCGAGATGCGCGCGCTCGGCGAAGTGATCGTGGTCGCGCCCGACTCGAATCAGTCGGCGGTCAGTCATGCGCTGACCATGAATCGGCCGCTGCGCATCCGCAAGATCGACACCAATGTCTATTCCGTCGATGGCACGCCCACCGACTGCATCACGCTCGCCTTTCACGAGATCCTCAAGTCACGCTGGCCCGATGTAATCGTCTCCGGGCTCAACCACGGCGCCAACATGGGGGAGGATGTGACCTACTCCGGCACCGTCGCCGCGGCGCTGGAGGGATCGATCATGGGCCTCCCGGCGGTGGCCGCGTCGATGACCGCCGCCGACCCGGAGGGGAAATCGTTTGTCTCCGCCGCCAAGTTCATCCGGCGGCTGGTGGCCAACATCATCGGGCGTATGCCGCCCTCGACCCTGCTCAATGTGAATTTTCCGCGGATGCCGCGCGGAGGATACCGGGCCTATGAGGTGACCCGTCTCGGACGGCGCACCTATTCCGACATCATCTCGGCGCGCCGCGATCTTTCCGGGCGGTCCTACTACTGGATCGGCGGCGAGCCCACCTGGGATCGTCGCGCCGGCACCGACGCCGACGCCATCAAGGCGGGGAAAGTCTCGATCACCCCGTTAAACTTCGACATGACCGACCTCGAACTGCTGCGGGCAATGGCCGGCTGGCGGCTGCATTAGATTCCCCTTAAATACCCCATGCATGCGGGGCGGAAATAGTCCGCTTTTCTGCTTGCGGGATGCCTGGGCCGCCACTAGCATTCACGCCTGCTAACGCGCCCGTGGGCGCAGTCCTCAATCAACTGTGGAGAGGAGAGATCAGTGATGCAGACAGCTCACATCAAGGCGAGAGGGCATCGTTGGGGCATCCGAGCAGGCTTGACCCTGACCTTTGGCGCCGCCGTCATGCTGGCCGCGGGCCTGGTGGCCGCGCAGGCCGACCGCAGCCCCGAGGAAACCAAGGCAATGGTCGAACGGGGCAAGTACCTGATCAACATCGGCGGCTGCAACGACTGCCACACGCCGTGGATCATGACCGCCAACGGGCCGCGATCCGATTCCACGCGGTTCCTCTCGGGTCACCCGGCCGACTTGAAAGTCACCATGCCCAAATTGGAGATGCCGTGGCTGGCCGCCACCACCGCGACCTTCACCGCCTGGGCCGGACCGTGGGGGATCTCATACTCCGCCAATCTCACGCCGGATTCCTCCGGCCTGGGTATCTGGACCGAAGAGATGTTTATCCAGGCGCTGCGAACCGGCAAGCACTGGGGCGTGTCGCGGCCGATCATGCCGCCGATGCCCTGGGAGAATATCGCAAAACTGCCCGATGCCGACCTCAAGGCGATGTACGCCTACCTGCGGACCATCCCGCCGTTTCACAATGTCGTGCCCGACTATGAACCCCCGGCGGACGCGCCGGCCGGCGGCGGACACCATTAGACAACGAAATCGATAGACGCACCAACGGGCGCCATCCCATGCGGGATGCGCCCGTTATTCCTTGATGTGAACCTCTCCATGACGGGAATGGCGGACCAAAAGTTGCCGGAATTTTGCCCTACGCAGAAATAGGATAACGACGCTCTCTTTTTTTGTAACTGGATCAGGGTGGTCCCGTATCCAAGACTTGACAGCGAGTGAAGGAGATTCACTCGGATGGTCAGAAGGAGGTGCCCCATGGCACAAGATCACAGAGCCGGTGAGCAAGCGGAGATGAGACCCACCCCGACACGGCGCGTCTTCGGCGCAATGGCGGGATTGATTGTGGCCCTGGCGGCGGTGATGGCGATCGTCGGGACCGCCAGCAACGCGGCCGACGGCGCCAAAGCCGACGTCATCGCGCGCGGGAAGTATCTGGTCACCATCGGCGGCTGCAACGACTGTCACACGCCATGGAAGGTCGGACCCAATGGCCCCGAGCCGGACACGAGCCGCATGCTGTCGGGGCATCCGTCGGACCTGAAGATGCCGAAGCGCTCCGCGCCGACGGACGCGTGGGCCATCGCCGTGGCGCCGACTTTCACCGCGTGGTCCGGACCGTGGGGCACCACATACACGAAGAATCTGACACCTGATTCGCTCACCGGAATCGGCATCTGGACCGAGGAGATCTTCGTCAACGCGATCCGCACCGGACGCCACTGGGGCGTGGCGCGGCCGATCATGCCGCCGATGCCCTGGCAGAACTACCGTCACCTGACCGACGAGGACATCAAGGCGGTCTACGCCTACCTGCGCACCATCCCGCCGATCTTTAACGAAGTTCCCGAATACGAGCCGCCGGCAGAGGTCACGGCCGGCAAATAGCCGATCCTTTCACCGTGAGCGAAAAGGAGCATCTCCGATGCTCCTTTTCGCTGTGGGCTACGTCCGGGCACAGCGAAAACCCGTTGTTTTTGCGCCGATAATCTGTGATGTTTGATGTCTCGGCCGGGTCCCGTCCGGCCGGGACTTTATTGCACGTACGCGGAGTCGGGGAGTAGCGCAGCCTGGTAGCGCACTTGGTTCGGGACCAAGGGGTCGTGCGTTCAAATCGCATCTCCCCGACCACTTTTTCGTCGAGGCCGGCGCCCGCCGGCCTTTTTGCGTTGTATCAGTTTCTGAGAACCGCACGCCAGTCCCGCGCGCCGCGGGATTGCGCCTCCCAAAACGCTTGCCGAATCCGCCATGCTCCGGTTGCTTTCCCCCGTGTCGACACGGCCGCCCATGATCCTTGTCTCCGGCGGCGGCGAGGCCGATTCGGCCGCGCTGGCGCTGGCGGAGGAGGTAGGCCGGGAGCTGGCCGCGGCCGGGGCGGTCATCCTGACCGGCGGCCTCGGAGGTGTCATGGAAGCCGCCTCCCGGGGAGGCAAGGCGGCAGGCGGGACTACGGTGGCGGTGGTTCCCGGCATCGATACCCGCGTTGCCAATCGCCATGTCGATTACGCCATCGCCAGCGGCATGACGCATGGTCGCAATGTCATTCTCGTGCACACCGCCGATGCGGTCATTGCCTTGCCGGGGTCCTATGGCACATTATCCGAAGTCGCCCTCGCCCTGGTCATGGGCAAGCCCGTGGTCTCGGTGCGCAGTTGGCGTCCGGATGATCGGGTGCGGGTGGCCGCCGACGCGAAATCCGCGGTGCACATGGCGCTGGAGGCGCTCCAGCCCGCTTGAGAGGAATCGCTATGCCACGGCTGACGGTGCGTATTGACGGACGGGTCCAGGGAGTGGGGTACCGGTATTTTGTGCAAAAGCGCGCGTTGGAGCACAATCTGCGCGGCTGGGTCAAGAACCGCTCCGATGGCACCGTCGAAATCGAAGCGGTCGGACCGCGCCCGTCGCTGGAGGAATTCCTGCATTATGTCCGGGTCGGACCGCCCGCCGCCAACGTCGCCCATGCCGATGTGCGCTGGGCCGACGATGAGCCCGCCTACAACACTTTCGATGTCCGCTTCTGACGCAAAGGAGAGCGTGTGACATTCGACTTCCTCAAGGCCAGCATCCGCGACATTCCCGATTACCCCAAGCCGGGGATAGTCTTCAAGGACATTACCACGCTTCTGAAGGATAAGCGGGCCTTCGCCATGGCACAGCAGGCGCTGGTGGACCGCTTCCGCGGCCAGCCGCCAGACCTGGTGGCGGCGATCGAGGCGCGCGGTTTCATCTTTGGCGGGGCGCTGGCGCTTGCGCTGGGGTGCGGGTTTGTGCCGATGCGCAAGCCGGGCAAACTGCCCTGGGCGACATTGTCGGAATCCTACGCGCTCGAGTACGGCACCGACAGTCTGCACATGCACAACGACGCCGTGCTCACTGGCCAGCGCGTCGTGCTCATCGATGACCTGCTGGCCACCGGCGGCACGCTGGCGGCCGCGGCCAAATTGGTGGAACAGGCCGGCGGGATAGTCAGCGGCATCGGTGTGGTGATCGAGCTGGCCTTCCTCGACGGGCGTCACCGGTTGCGCGATTACGACGTGTATTCGGTGATCTCGTATGATTCGGAGTGACGCATCGCCCCCGTAGCTCAGTAACGGATAGAGCAGCGGTTTCCTAAACCGCGTGTCGGCGGTTCGACTCCGCCCGGGGGTACTTCTCACGCGGGGAATTCACACACGACAGGAGGTCGGACATTCCTGTCTGACCTGCCGTCGCCAATCGCGGGCCGCTTTTGGGGCCCGCGATTGGCGATGGCATCCGGCCCGCATGTCTGACAAGGCCAGACCCGCGGGACCTTCGACTTCATTGGCAGGGATCGCAGAATTCGGTGGCCGCAGATGCGCCGCGGAAGGCGACGTTGCTGATCTTGACCACATCGACCACATCGGTGGCGCCGGTGCAATTGACATCGGTGCGTCCGGCGACGGTTGTCCCATGCGGCGGGCAGCCGGCGTCGATCAAGGGCGCCGCGCCGCGGAAGGCGCAATTGATGACGCCCACCACGTCGACCACGCCGACGCTGCCATCGCAATCGACATCGGCATGGCAGTGGCAATCGCACGCGGGCGGCGTGACGGTGATCTGCACGGTGATGGAGTCATAGTTGGCGCCATCGGTGGCCAACACTTTGGCATACCAGACTCCCGCGTCGGCCGGGGCGGGTTCGATGATGAGCGAACCACGTCCACCGCCGGAGTCCCAGAGCGCCACAAACGGCGGCAGGGGGCCGTTGGGAGAAAGCCCGGGTGTGGTGCAGTTGGGATCGGTCGCGAAAAGGCCGACGTTGATGGAATCCTCTGGCGCCACGGTCACCGGCGGCACCATCTGTAGGACCGGCGGGAGTGCCTTGTCGATGACCACGGTCAGATAGTCGGGATTCTGGGCGGTGACGATGATCGAAACACCGCTGGGGCCATCATAGCCGTCACTGCTGGGCGTGGTGGCCGCGTTCAATTGCGTCTGGCCGGGGTCATCGGGCGAGAACAGCGCGCCGATGCGGAATTCATACGGATACCACCACTCGGTGTGCTGCGAGCCATCCCAGGGACGCGCCGGATCCATGCCGGCATCGACCACCGCAACCGCATAGTTCGGAAAACTCGGACGGCCATCGTTCGGCGGGACAGTCTCGTCGATATGGGTGACCAACAACCCCTGGTCCATGGTGTCGCGTCCGGGCGTAAACCACGGGCAGTAGGCCGAGAAGTCGGAGGCGAGATGGTCGAATTGCGCCGCGGAGCGCGGATTGCGGTACTCCAGCAGGAAGTACTCGGTCCCGCTTTCATTGATCGGCACCTTGAAGACGCTCTGCGTGTTGTGCTCCTCGATGTTGTAGAGTTGATAGGCGCCCTGCAGGCAGGGGGGCTCCACCGCCTGCGCCCAGCCAAGCTGGATGCGCGACCAGGCGCAGAAATGCGACGGGCACGAACGGTTGCCGTAGTGCATGATGCTGTAACCGCCGTAGCCCATGACATCCCAGTCGACCAGCGGATGGTCGTTGCCGTCATTGGGGGTGAAGTAGGTCACCGTGTCGAGTTTCTGATCGTAATCGTACAAATCGGGCAGGTTGAGAATGTGGCCGTATTCGTGGCAGAAGACGCGGATCGATTGCACCTGTCCGTTGGCGTGCTCCTCCGGCTGGACCGACCAGCGATCGATCCGCACCCCGTCGTTGGTGGGGATGTCGACGCCGATGTAGGCATGCGACCAGATGTCGTTGGGATCGTGCGTTTCTTCCTGGCCCGGCCCGGCATGGACAATCCAGAGGGCATCGACATACCCGTCGCCGTCGCCATCGTAGTCGGAGAAGTCCACCAAGGGATCGGCGGCATTGAGAATATCGAAAATGTTGTACCAGCCGTTGTACATCGTCGGCATGTACAGCCAGCCAACCACCGCGCCGGTCACATTGAAGACGCCGTAGGAGACTTCCTGGTAATAGTCATTGACGCTGCCGGTGGGGTAGACATTGTCGGAGTAAAGCAGGGAGTCATAGGATTCACGCGGATGCCAGAACTGGTCGGCCGGGTGGTTTTCCCATTCGACCAGCAGCGTGAGCACGCGTCCGGTCGCTCCGGCGCGCGCGGCCTTGGTCTGCCCGAGAGGCTTCAGCGGCGCCATCGCAGCCGGTGAAAATCCGGCCACCGCCTCGAAACGGTCGGCGGGGATGTCAAAGAGACGGAAGGTCTCCGGATTGACCGTGAGTTTCCCGCCATAGCGCGATTCGACCGTGGCGGCCTGGGCCCTCACGGCGACGAGCAGAAACATGGCGGTGAAAAGCGCGCGGGCGATCCCCGTGCCGGTAAGACGCACAACCTGATTCATGACAACCTCCCGAAACGATTCCGATCCGAATATAGACCCGTCTTGGGGGTTTGCCACGGAACAATCCCAGGGCGCCGGCAACTTTGTTGCGGCCGATTTTGACAACACACCCCGATCGCGGCCGCGGCCGGTTTTGTGCAAGTCGGTATGGAATAAGGGAGAAGCTCGGCGGTAAATGCACTGTCCGTGGCCGGACGGGAATCGCGGCGGTTGCGGGCGGTATTCGATTAGACGGTTGACAATCAGTTTGCGCGAGAATAACTTGGCGCACCTTGCGCCCTAAACCGGCGTCCCGATGGTCCCGGGGAGGGGACTTTCATTTCGAGGCACGGCCAACAGGATGAAGCCGTAGGGAAGGACACGAGACGATGACGTGGCGAACGGGTTTTGCGGCCCTCGTGGCCGTCGGATTAATAGTGTTGTTCACCGCACCCGCCGGGGCGCAGGGCGTCAACGGCAACTCCTTCCAAAATTGGAACTTCCTCGGCGGCGGCGCGCGCGCACGCGGCATGGGCGGCGCCTATCTGGGCGTTTCCGACGATGCCTACGCCGGCTCGTGGAACCCCGCCGGGTTGGTCTACAACGAGGGCGTGCTTTTGGCCCTCAACTATTCCTACGCGCACACGGCGCTCGATCTGGAGTATGGACCGGCCAACCAGTCCAGGTTCGCCAGTGACGCCAAGGACAACCTCTCCAACATGACCGCGGCGTCATTTATCTCCCCTCTGTCCGTCATGGAAAAGGAGTTTGTCGTCAGCGTCTTCTACAACCGCGTGCAGGATGTCTATGCGCGCGGGTTTTTCGCCGCCGACGTCGACACGGTCCTCGGGTCGCCGTTTTTTGCCGACTATGGGATGAGCGGCAATCTGGCCGCCGCCGGCGCCGCTTTTGGCACCACCATCTACCGGCGCCTCTCGATCGGCGCGTCGCTGACGATCATGACCGGCGACGGCCATGAATTCCTGGTCACCGACATCGACTCGACCCGCGACACCGCTGCCTACAACCAGCGCACTAGCTGGATCAACTCCGCCGACCTCGACTACTCCGGTCTGCAGGCGACGATCAGCGCGCTCTACCGCGCCGAGAAATGGAGCGCCGGCATCGTCGTCACTCCGGCCTTCACGCTCACGCAGTCGGTCGACTACTTCGGGGTGCGTCGCAGCGAGCACAACCAGATCCCGGAGTTCTCGCGCCAGGTGTATGGCCCGCTGCACGGCACCGAGCGCGAAGTCGACATGCCGTTGGCGGTCGGCCTTGGCGGCTCCTACAAACTGAAGGACAACCTGCTTTTGGCCGCCGACTACCAGTATCGCGGTTTTAACGCCGATGACGAGTACGAAAAGGACGGGGTCTCGAACTACCGTTTCCAGGAAAGCCCGTCGGAACCAAACTCCGCCTTCGAGGAGGTGCCGGTGGCCTGGTACAATCTGCATCAGGTCCGTGTCGGCATCGAGTACAAGAGGGAGACGCCATGGGGTGTGGTGCCCGTCCGGCTGGGTGTGCGCAACGACCCCATGCTCCTGGGCGATCCGACCGGCACCGACATCTACTTTGACCAGCGCCTCGATTCGGGCAAGTCGGTCGAATTCCCGTACTACTCAACCAACAGCTTCTCGCGCGGCACCGGCAGCCAGATCAATGCCTGGACCTTCTCGATCGGTTCGGGTCTGCACTGGTCGCAGGTGCGTCTGGATGCCGCGATGGAATTCACGACCTTCTCCTACGAGGAGTCGGGCCAACTCTTCTCGGTCCAGCGCTGTCCCAATTGCCTGAGCACTGATCCGAATGTCACGGTGGACCGCTGGGACAAGCGGAAGACCTTCGCCTGGGGCGGCTATACGCGCAATCAGGACCAGACGCGGGTACGCCTCTTTGTGAATTTCACCGGCTATTTCTGATTTGCCGTGTGAGCGCATTCGAGCCGATGATCGCGCATGGCTCCGGGCCGTTTCCGGCCCGGAGCCGTCGTGCTTTGAGAGCCCGCCTGACACCCCACATCGGCGCAGCCTGCCGATCGCTGTCGCTGGGCGGTCCCGTCGGGATCCGCCCGGTTGAGTATGGCACTCACCATCTGGTCTGGCGGGTCACCACGAGGTCCGGCGTTTACGCGTTCCGCGCCGCGGCGGCGACATCCCGGCAGACCGCCGCAGTCCGTCGCCGACGCGAAGCCCTCTGGCGGCATGTGGCGCAGGGGGGAATCGGGCCGGGATTCCATGGCAGTCTCCGCATCAAGGATCCCCATTTCGATGGCTGGCTGGAGGCCTTCGGCTGGTTGCCGGGGCGGCACCTGAATCCATCGCGCGATACGGTCGCCGTGGCCGAGTGCCTGGCGCGTCTCCATGCCCTGCCCCTGCCGACGAAGCCGATTGCCGCGCCGCGTGTCGATCTGCCGGAACTGCTCCGTCAGCGCTTGGATTACTACTCACTCCACACGGCATCCGGACGGCTCTCTGCCGTCCTGCGTCAAGCCGCCGATACCGCGCGCGCGCGCCTGCATGAGGCAGGCCCTTTGCGCGCACGACCGGCGTTGGTGCACAATGATCTGGTCGCTGCCAATGTCCTGGTCGGGCCGCAACGGGCCTGGCTGATCGACTGGGACTGGGCGCTGATCAGCCAGCCGACAGTGGATTTGTTCTGCTTCCTTTCGCCCTTTGTGCGCAGTTGGGGGGACCGTCCCCGTTTCCTCAGCCCACGGTCTGTGCGGGCCTTTCTGACGGCCTATGCGGCGGGTAGAGGGGAAGACCGGGTGCGACAGCTCATTAACGAAGGGCTGGCGTACTGGGTGCCGTACAATGTGGTCATCGCCCTCTGGCTGGCCGTTGATGCCCCGAGTCGGCCGCACACCCGCCGGGCCAGCTTCCAGACGCGGGCGCTGGCAGAATGCGAGGCCATCGGGGCCCTCCTGGCCGGATTCAAGCCCGGGGCCACAGGCGACGATGCAGCATTAGGGGAGCCCGATTTCAGTTTGCGCGTTCGGCGCAAAAAGGGTTAAATTTGTTAGTCTGGGCGGGTTTGCGGCCCGTTCTGGAGAAAGGCTCAGGGAAATGGCGACGACGCACGCCCAACGACGGCTGACCAAACACGAACTGAAGCAGGACGCGTTCACCACGGCGATGTTTTCCGCGCGCGAGTGGCTGGAAAACAACATGCGCATGGCCCTCCTGGTGGTCGGCGGCCTGGTTGTCGTCGTGGCCGCCATCTGGGGCTTTTTCGCGTGGCAGTCCTCGGAGCGGCTTGAGGCGCGCAAACTCTTCGGCCAGGCCGGCGTGGAGATGCGCTCGGGCAACCCGACCGCCGCGATCGCGCAACTGCAGAAACTCCTCGCCGAGCACTCCGGCGCCGATGTCGCCGGGGCCGGCTGCTTCCAATTGGCCCAGCTCCAGTTCCGCCAGCGGGCCTTCGATGACGCGCGTGTCAATTATCAGCGCTACATCGACGACTACGGCGACGACCCGATGCTGGTGGCCGCCGCGTACGCGGGGATGGCGGCGGTCGATGAGCAGGCGGGATTCTACGCCGAGGCGCTGGAAAAATTCCTGCGCGCCGTCGATGCCGACAAGGATGGCTTCGCCGCCACCGACTATCTGCGCCGCGCCATCCGCTGCGCCATCGCCGGCAGCGACACCGCCAAGGCGCAGGAGCTGTATGACCGCCTGACGAAGGACTATCCCAAGGACGCCGCCAGCATCAACACCGCCAAGCAGATGCTGCTGGAGCGCGGCATGCTCGATCCGGCCAAACTCTAAGTGGCGACACCGATCTTAAGCGGGCGGGCCTTGCGGGGGCCCGCCCGTTTTGCTTGCGTCACGGCGGTGCACCGCCGGCCGCATTTGCCGACATAAACAGTGATTGCCGTCATCGGCGACGCAGGGTATTATTGCCACCAATCCCGGGGGCCAACGCCATGGACGACCAGGAATCCCGCCCGCTGCGCTTGAATCTAAACCTCTTCGGCGATGACCGTCCGCCCGCCGTCGAACCCCTCGATCCCGAGAAGGACACCTTCGAGGCGTTCGAGGAGCGCTACGAGCGCGAGCAGGAAATAGATGAGGGGAAGGGCGCGGCCATCCTCGCCTATGTGCCCTTCGGCTGCTTTGTCGCGCTGGTCCGTTACCGCGACAACGCCTTCGCCGTCAAGCATGGCAAGCAGGGGCTGGTGCTCACTTTTCTGGAGCTTCTGGCCGGGCTGTTTCTGATTCCGAAACTCTCCGAGTACTTCTGGGTGACGGTCGTCTTCTTCTGTCTGGCTTCGCTGATCGGCGGCATCTACCACGCCGTGCAGGGCAAGGAATTCCACATTCCGATGATCGGCGAGTGGTTCGACAAGCGCATCGAGACGTGAGCTTTGTGCAGCCCACAAAGCGCTGCCGCCGTCGCATCCCCGCGTAAGAATGCTGCCGTAGGGCTCGCTCCAACCGCCGTCATCGACGATTATTCCGTGGCGCCGATACCCCGAGCGTGTATCATATTCCATCCATGAAACGTCTGCTGCTCATCGCGGGACTCCTGGCCACCTCCCTGACCGCCACCTGCGTCACGACCGGTCCCGGGGGGAAACAATCATTGATCCTCATCTCCGATGCGCAGGAAGTGGAGATCGGTCAGCAGGTCGACGCGGAAGTCCGCTCGACCGAAAAGCTGCTCCCCGATTCCGCCTGGCAACGCTACCTGGCCGACGTCGGCCAACGGATCGTGAAGGTCTGCGACCGTCAGGAGATCGAATACCACTTCGCGGTGATCGAGTCGGATCAGATCAACGCCTTTGCTACCCCCGGCGGGTATGTCTACTTCTACACCGGTATCCTCAACATGATGGAGGATGAGGCCGAGCTGGCCGCGGTGATGGCGCATGAAATCTCGCATGTGGTGGGACGTCACTCGGTCAAGCACCTGCAGACCGCGCTGGGCGCATCGGTCCTTTTGCAGATCGTCCTTGGCGAGCGCTCCGAGGGCGCCTGGGGACAGGTGGCGGGGATTGTGCTCGGACTGGGGCTGACCGGCTACGGCCGTGGGCATGAACTCGAAGCCGATGAATATGGCGTCCATTACATGAAGGAAGCCGGCTACAACCCCGATGGCGCGCGCACCATGTTCAAGAAACTGGCCGCACTCTCCGGCGATGACGGGCAGCGCAGCGTGTTCGAATCGCTGACGTCCACTCATCCGGACACGCAGGAGCGTCTGGCGAGGATCGATGCGCAGATTGCCGCGATGCCGCGCTCCGTCGACAATCTGCCCAAGTATCAGGATCGTTACCAGAGCATGCGCAAACGCCTGCCTACCCCGAAGCAGTAGCGCCAAGGGCTGAAAGCGGGCAAGGGCAGGTCTCACCCGCCCCTACATTGGGTCGCGACGAAGTGTAGTGGCGGGTCCGAGGCCCGCCGCCGTCGTTTTCGGCAAGTACCCGTCATTCCAGGCCCGCGCTCTCTGCGGGCCTGGAATCTTTGTTGTCGCGGTCGGGGGGAACAAAGATTCCACGGTCAGCGTCCCTCGGCTGCGCCGAAGGTCACCGACCTTGGAATGACGGTTGGGGGGCTGCAACGCATTGTGCACAAATACGTTACGGCCCTTCGCCAAATCGCCCTCCGGGACAGGGGAATAAACCCCGCCTCTCATCGGTAAACGCAGCAGGGAGAGGCAGAACATGTCGTTGAAACGTTACTTCTATCTCGCGCTGACACTCCTCCTCGCCGGATGCAACCAGCATGCAGTCGATGTGGTGCCGGCCGGGGAGTCTTACTTCCCGCTGTCGGTTGGCAATCGCTGGTTTTTCGATCGTTACACTGCCGCCTACAACGAATCGACACAGCCGCTGGGACGCGACACGGTCTTGATCGACGCGCGCACCAAGGTTGCGGGACGCACCTACTACCACGTGCGCACCACCTGGCCGGGATTTTCCGGCGACGGCGGCTGGGTGCGGCGCGACACGGAAGGCAATCTGTTCTGGTCGGCGTTTCCCGGCGGTCCGGGCAACCTGTACCTGCACTTTGACGCGGCCGTCGGCCAGCGCTGGCCGCTGCCGGAGGAATTCAGCGACTGCCTGCAGTCACTGCAACTGCTCGACGACTACGCCGTGGTCAACACCCCGGCGGGCCGTTTCGACGGCGCGCGCGAGATTGGCGGCGGCTGGATCGACTGCACCGATTTCGGCTGGACCGCCGATTTTGCCCGCGGCGTCGGACCGGTGCGCTGGGAGGCGATCACCATCGCCGGACCAACGAACTGGCTTTTGGTTGCGGCCAGCATTCATGAGGAAGTGAGCGCGCCGGTCGTCGATGACGACGACGCGCAACGCTAGACTTTGCGCAGGAGGAGCTTGGTGATGTGAACGGTCGACGGCGGCGTTGGTGACGGGCCTCATCCCCGTCACGGTGAGGCAACGCCGTCGGAAACCCGAATCCCTTCCACCACCCGGGAAGGGACACGCGCCTCGCAGAAGGCGCCCCTTCACAACACCGACCGTCGCTCCGTCACGGAGGACGGGAACCGAAACGGCCGCGACTTGCTCGCGGCCGTTTTTTTGCCCCACGCGGTCGCGCCGCCTACGGGCAGGGGTCGCAGATCTCGCTTGCTGGACTGCCGCCCCGGAAGGCGACATTGACAATTCGCACCACGTCCAGCACCGTGGTCGTGCCGCTGCAATCGTAGTCGGTCATTTCATAGGGGCAACTCGGATTCGGGTCCGGCATCGCCGCGCCACCGCGGAAGGCGACATTGGCCGTGTGCACCACATCCAGAATACTGTAGACCCCGTCGCAGCCGCCCGGGTCGCCATGGCAATTGCAGGCGCACTCGCAGGCGTCGCCGACGCCGTTGCCGTTTGAGTCTTGCTGCGAGGGATTGGCCACCGTCGGGCAGTTGTCGCAGAGATCGCCGATTCCGTCGGTGTCGACATCCGCTTGCATCGAGTTGGGCGTGGTGGGGCAGTTGTCGAAATCGCCGCAGACCCCGTCGCCGTCGATGTCATTCTGCGCATCCATCGGACATTGATCGCAGACATCGCCGATGCCGTCGTTGTCGGCGTCGGTCTGCGGGCTGTTGGCGATCGCCGGGCAGTTGTCGACATTGCCGCAGATGCCGTCGCCGTCGGCATCATTGAGCGGATCCAGCGGGCAGGGGTCGCACGGATCGCCGAGCCCGTCGCCATCCGCATCGTCCTGCAAGGGGTTGGCGGCAGTCGGACAGTTGTCGAGGTTGGCGCAGATACCGTCGCCGTCCTGATCGTTGTTGGGATCCAGCGGGCACAGATCGCACGCGTCGCCGACCGCGTCGCCGTCGACATCCTCCTGCACGGGGTTGAACGCCGCCGGGCAATTGTCGACGTCCGCGCAGCGCCCATCGGCGTCGGCGTCGTTGAGCGGATCCAGCGGGCAGACGTCGCAGGCGTCGCCCTGGCCGTCGCCGTCGGCATCCTCCTGCAACGGATTGAACACCGTCGGGCAATTGTCGAGGTTGGCGCAGCGCCCGTCGGCGTCGGCATCATTGAGCGCATCCAGCGGGCAGACATCGCAGGAGTCGCCTGTGCCGTCGTTGTCGGTGTCTTCCTGCAACGGATTGAAGACCGTCGGACAGTTGTCGATGTTGGCGCAGTGGCCGTCGGCGTCGGCGTCGTTAAGCGCATCCAGCGGGCAGACATCGCAGGAGTCGCCTGAGCCATCGCTGTCCGCATCCTCCTGCAACGGATTGAAGACCGTCGGACAGTTGTCGAGGTTGGCGCAGTGGCCGTCGGTGTCGGCATCGTTGAGCGCATCCAACGGACAGACATCGCAGGAGTCGCCTGAGCCATCGGCGTCGGAATCCTCCTGCAATGGATTGAAGACCGTCGGGCAGTTGTCGACGTTGGCGCAGAGCCCATCGGCGTCGGCATCGTTGAGCGCATCCAACGGACACGGGTCGCAGACATCGCCCTGGCCATCGCTGTCGCTGTCGTCCTGCCCCGGATTGTACACCGTCGGGCAGTTGTCGGCGTCGCCGCAGATGGAGTCGGCGTCGACATCATCGAGCGGGTCAAATGGGCAGACATCGCAGGAGTCGCCGCTGCCGTCGCTGTCGGCATCCTCCTGCAGCGGATTGGCGATTTTGCGGCAGTTGTCGACGGCGTCGTCCCAGCCGTCGCCGTCGGAATCGGCATAGACCTCGACACACTGCGAGAACTCCGAGGTGTTCGAGGAGCGCGTGGCGGTCGCGGTGACCGCATGCCCGACCAGCGATCCGGCGCCGGGCACCAGCACGGTGTCGAAGTCGGCCAGCCCCGACGCGTCGGTGATCAGGTTGAAGGAGCCGAGGTAGTATTGCCCCTCGCCGTGGCCGAGCGGGTCACAGGCGTCGTTGGCGTAGACGTCGATCCGCACACTGGCGCCGGGGTTGGTGTTGATGAACCCGCGCAATCGCAGTTCGTCGTCATCGGGGAAGTAGGTCGCCAGGGTGCAGACCGGGTAGTTCTGCAACTGATTCGGCCCGCTGTCGGCGTCGGCCGAGTCGTTGGCGGTCACGTCATCGTAGTTCAGATCGATGCCGAGACGGCTATGATCGCGAATCTCATTGTAGACGATCAGATTCCCGAGCCCGTCGCTGCCGAGGTTGTCGACGATTACCCCCGGCCCGCCGTTGTAAGCGATGCGATTGGCGCCGGAGGCGATTCCGCCGATGGTGTTGCTCTGCGCGCCCAGAAGCAGAATACCGCCCAGCCCATTGCTCAATGCGCCGCCGTCGTCGGACAGCCCGATCCAGTTGCCGGCGATGGTGTTGTTCTGGGCCCCGGCGCCATAAACGACGATGCCGTACTGCGGGTGTCCGGCAATCAGATTGCGGTCGGCTGTCTGGTAGCCGCCGATCAGAATGTTGTCGGAGGCGTCGACGAACACACCCGAACTGTCGTTGGCGATGGCGGAGAGGCCGGACGCGTCGGTGCCAATCAGATTGCCGTTGAGCACCGTCGAAGCGCTGCCGGAGAAGTCGAAGTAGACGCCATGACGCCCATTGCCGGAAATCAGGTTGCGCCCATTCGGCAATGTGTCGCCCACCCGGACCCCGGCGATTCCAATGAAGACTCCATTGCCGCCATTACCAAGATCGACGGTGCCGGCGGCGTCGGTGCCGATGCGGTTGCCGCGGATGATGGTGCCGACGGAGGGGAGGGAAGAGGTAGTCATCACCACGCCGTCACCGGCGTTCCCCGACACGAGATTCCCCTCGCCGGGCAGGCTGCCGCCGACCACCGCGCCGGCGTCAAAGACACGGATTCCCGCGCCGCCGTTCGGAATCGCCACGGAGCCGGTGATGTCGGTTCCAACGTAATTTCCCTGAATGTAGGTAGTGCTGGCTCCCGAGCCGCTGACCGAGATGCCGTGGGAGCCGTTTCCAGAGATGACGTTGCGCGCTGCGGCGGTGGCGCCGCCGATGCGGTAGTTGAACACATTGCTGATCTGGATGCCGGCGCCGCTATTGGGGACGGCGGCGTTCCCGGCCGCGTTCAATCCGATGATATTGCCCGCCATCGTCACAATCGCGCCGAATGATGCCGACTGGCAATTGATGCCGTTGCCGCCGTTGCCGGAGATGACATTACCGGCGCCGGCGACGGCGGCGCCGACCCGGTTGTTCGGCGCGCGCACATCCACGCCATGGGACGAGTTGGGCAGGGCAACGGTTCCGGTCGCGTCGGTGCCGATGTAGTTGCCCTGCACGTCGTTGTTCTGCGTGCCCGAGGCCGAGAAGAAAATCCCAGTGCCATTGCCGGAGATGACATTGCGCTGACCGGCCGACGTGCCGCCGATGCGGTTTAACGTCGAGGAGCCGGTGAAGAGGACATGGACACGCACCCCGTAGCTGTTGCCCAGGGCGAGTGACCCGGTGATATCGGTGCCGATGTAGTTGCCCTCGATCACATTGCCGCTGCTGGCCTGAATCTCGACGCCATCGAAGGTGTTCCCCGAGATGACATTGCGCGCGCCGGCGACCGCGCCGCCCACGGTGTCGCCGGCGCCATTGAGGTAGACACCCGCCGAGCCGTTGCCCAGATCAACGGCGCCGCCGACATCGAGCCCAATGATGTTGCCACGTATGGCGTTGCCGCCGGCCAGTCCCGATGCGCCGCGGATGACATAGACACCATACTGGGTGTTGCCGGAAATCGTGTTGCCCGCGCCGGCGGCGGCGCCGCCGACGTGGCAATCCACGGTCGAATCCATTCGCACACCGTGCAGGGTGTTGGGCAGCGCAGCGTTGCCCGCGGCATTCAGACCGATGATGTTGCCGGCCACCACGTTGCCTGTCGGCAGGTTGACGAATGTGCCGGAGTTCATGCAAACCCCGTCCTCGTCGTTTCCGGACAGGAGATTTCGGTCCGCCGGCGCGGCGCCGCCGATGGTGCAATAGCGGGCGCCGTGCAGTCGCACGCCGCAGTTGGCGTTGCCGCGGTCGATTGTGCCGGTGGCATCAGTACCGATGAAGCAGCCGCGCACCGTGATCGAATCGGTCAGAATGAAAATCCCGCTTCGGGTGCAACTGTGAATGGCCAGTCCTCTGACATCGCTGCCCAGTGAACCGGAAGTAAACGCGAGCCCGAACCCGCTGGATGAAGGAAGCAGTGATCCGTCGATCTCGATTTTGATCACCGCGTTGCTGCCGGCGGCCAGGGTGTTCACCGCCGAGCCGGGTTGGGAATATCCATTGATGTAGACACGGTCAATGAGCGAGGAATAGGCCGTGGCGGGAACGATCACATGCGGCCCGGCGCCGGGAATGTTGAACGTGATCGTGTCCGGCCCGGCGACCGCGTTCGCGTCGCTGAGCGCCTTGCGCAATGAGCCAATCCCGGCGTCGAGGGTGTGCGTCACCACGTAGGTGTTTGCCGACACGCTGGACACCGAAAGCAAAGCGACCGCCACTGCGACAAGAACCCGATTCGCCAGGCTCATCAGGTGACTCCGGCCAACTCGATGGTCAGTACGGGTACGGTACGCTGGTCGTCCGGCCGTAACGGGCCCGGCACGGCCTTTACCACTCGAGACTCACGAGTGCAGTATGCGCCGCGGGGCCCTGTCATGGCCTGCGGGAACGGGAAGCCTGGGCCGGGCGGCGAACGGAAGACTGGGTGTCAAACGTTTCTCTCCGGGCGTGCAACCCGGGACGGCGGTCCCATGCGTTACGGCATGGTCCACCGGCGAGGTCTGACAACGGACACTGCGACTCATCGACTTACCTCCGAGGCGGGTAAGTAGGCTAAAGATACCACATCTCCCCGAATTGGCAACCTCCGGAATAGGGTCGCCGGATGAAATCTGCCGTCGGAACCAGCCCGGCAGAGACGTGATTTCCGGGCATTGGCGCCGGGATTGAAATCCCAAGGCAGTCATTCGTCGCACGGCCTGTGAGAGGGGGACTCTCACAGGCCGTGCAGCCGACGGCATCAGGCACAGGGATTGCAATACTCGGTGGCCGGATTGGCGCCGCGGAAGGCCACATTGACGATCTTGACCACGTCGATGACGCTGGTCGCCCCATCGCAGTTCAGATCGGTGGTCTCATACGGGCAGGCGCCATTGGGATCGACCACCGGAGCCGCGCCGCGGAAGGCGACGTTGACCGTGACCACGACATCCTGCACGTTGCTGATCACCGCATCGCAGACCGGGTCGCCATGGCAGTCGCAGGCGCAGCCGCCGGCGTTCGCGCCATACCAGAATCCGATCCCCATCCGGTGATTGGCCGAGGATGCCGCCCCGGCGACCGATTGGCCGACGGAACTTCCCAGCCGGTAGTTCGGCGAAGCGGCATCGATCGCGCCGCCCCCATTGATTGAGGACCAGTCGATAGCGTAGCCGGCCATCCCGTTTAACGCCGCAGCTTGGACCACGGTCGCGGAAGGTGCCTCTTCCGGAGACTGCGCCGTCGTGGCGGCTGTGGTTGACGGCGCGTGGACCACGGCCTTCTGGCCTGGTGCGGCGGCTGTCGCGGCCGTCAGCGCGACGATCAAAACACCCAAAGTCGTTGCAATGCGCTTCACTTGGTCACCTCCGAGATGGGTAGGGTCTGACAATCTACTTCATTTTCGCAATCTGGCAATCACGGTAACGCGCGCGAAAGGCCGCAATACGACCATCATCTGAGCTACTCCGGCGGGCAACCACTGGGGCTGTTCTCGCACGGCTTGATCATCGCGTGAAAGTATGTCCCTGCCCGGACCGCAAACCCGGGCTGCAAGGTGATCCGGTTGCCTGCGAAATAGGCCGTGCTCGTCGATCCGGTATAGATACCCTCGCTGGTAATCGAATTGTCGGCGGTGGTGACCGTCATGGCGCTCCCGCCGATGACGCCGTTGCCGATCACCACGTCGGTCTCGCAACCAAAACCGTTGCATTGCGCCGCCAGGATCGTGTCGCCGGCGAAGGCAATCCATCCATCCACACCGCAGAGAATCGGGACCCGCAGAAAGTTCTCATCCTGGTTGTACCGCACCTCCCAGTGCAGGTGGATGCCGCAGCGTTTGGTCGTGTCGACCAGCGGCTCGGCGCACATCGTCTGCTGGGCGTCGTTGCCGCTGGTGTGGCCGATCTGCCCTTCGTAACCCAGCAACTGCCCCTGCACGACGCAGTCATTGGTGTCGAGGTTGGCCACGAACGGGCTGGTGACGGTGCCGGTCTGGAAGTGCGAATACTTGGTCCACTCGCCGTTGCTGTGCTCGATCCAGACGGAGTTGTTGCAGGCCGAGCAGTTGATATCATTCGCATTGTCGGCGCAGCATTTGGTGTTGTCGTCGACGATGCTGCGGATGCGGCCATCGGCCGCGGCCACGATGGGTATCTGCTGCGTGGGGCCGCCGCCCACGGCGACCCAGTCCTCCTTGATGGGAGGCGAGTGAGTGACATGGTCGCGCGAGACACGGATCGGTTCGCCGTCGCCGTAGGGAATGCGATACCAGCCATGCGAGAGGGGGTAACCGCCGACAACGACGGGGACGGGCGCGCCTCCGGCCGGGATGCTTTTGCCGGCGGGACGCTCGCTGATGACCGGCGCATACTCGCCCTCCTGACCGGTCACCGGCGTCCACGTGAACAGTCCATAGCCGTTCCCGCGGTCGGTGAACGAGGCGCCGGGCGGCAGGTCCGTGGCGATCAACTGAATCCCGGGATCAGGCGCGGACGGGGAGACGACTTCAAAGGTCAGCGTCTGTCCCTGTCGCGCCCGTTTCTTGCTGATCCGACCAATAACGTTCTCGACAACTTCATCGTCGCCGAGGTCCGGCGGCTCCTGGGCGAACGCGACGGTGGCCGCCATACCGACGATCGTCGCCGTCAGAGCGACAAACCATCGCTTAAGGGCGGATGTCGTCATTGGCGCCTCCCTTGTATCCGGTCTCGATGGCCGCCACTCGCTCGCGCAGCGCGATATTCTCAGTTTCCGCGTTATCGAGACGATTCTTCAATTGCAGGATGTAGAGCGTCAGTTCTTCGATCTTTTCGAGCAGCTTGACCTGCATCTCGCCGACAGGCAGACGGGCGGACTGCATTTCGGATTGCGGGGGAATCCCCGGCAGGTGTTTTAGCGCGCGCACATGTGCGGCCAGATCGTCTAACGGCATCAGGTGGTAGTCCGGCTCGAACACGTAATCGGGCCAATCCCCCGACAATTGGACTTCGACCTCCTCCATCATCGCCTTGCCGTCGACGGCAAAGATGAAGCCCGCCGGCACGGTCAGCCCCTGCAGGCCGATCCCCACCTGACCTCCATCGGCCTGCAGATGCAGAAGCGACGTGGCCCCGTTGTCGCGCGCGATGATCTCGTTGTTGTCGATGGCGATGTTGATCCCGCCGCCGTTGCCGACGATTAAATAGCCGTCGGTGGTGCTGGCGCTGGAGGCATCGGATCCCCCGAGCACTTCCACGCGTGTCCCGGTGAATTGTGCCGCCACACCATTGGCGGAGTGACCGCGGACACCAGTGCCGCTTGACGAGTTCCCGTAGACCCCGGTACCCGACGCGCAATTGCCGTAGACTCCGCGCCCGCTGCTGCCCGAGAAGCCGTAGACACCCCAGCCGGAGCCATCCTGGGAGCCGTAGACACCGACCCCGCCCGCGCCGGTGCTGCGGTTTTCACCGCGGACCCCGGCCGAGAACGCGCCGCCCGAGGCGTTGTTGAGTATCCCATGGACGCCGTACTCATCGCCTGCCGAACTGAAGTTCTCACCGACCACGCCGGTTCCCGTCGTGGTCGTGCCGTGGACACCCGTGCCAGAGGCGCTGAATCCGCGCACCCCCTGTCCGCTGACCGCTTCGCCATAAACACCGCGCCCGGTGTTCGAAGTCCCGTACACACCCCACCCCAGCGCCGGATGCGATCCCCAGACTCCGATGCCTGTGCTGAAAAGTCCGTTGCTCTCGCCACGGACTGCGGCGGAGAAAGTGCCCGGAGTCGGGCTGGTCAGGACACCATGGATGGCGCTGGCGCTGTCAGCGGCGCCAATGCTTTGCCCATAGACGCCGGTGCCGTACAGACTCACGCCCGCGACCCCGTAGCCGCCGCCGTTGCTGGTGCCCTCCACGCCGGTGCCGCCTTCGCTGACAAACGATCCGCCCGGCGCGCCGCCGATGTGCACACCGGTGACCGCGGCGGAGCTGTTCGCAGGGAGGTTGTTGACAAAATGCCCGCCGCCACCGGTTCCGTTGTTCTGGACATCCAGCGCCCAGGCGATGTCGGTGTAGGTGATTTCGACACCGCCGGTGATGCTCCCGCCGGTCGCGCCATCGACGGTGGAGATGCGATGCGCGTAGGGGACAGTCACCAACCGCACCCGCGGCGCGAGCACTTCGGCATTAAAGACCGCCTCGAGCCAGCGCTCCGTGCCGTCAAAAACGTTTTCGGGAAGAGCGGTCCCCTGGCCAAGCAGGACATTGAACCGCCCGTTGGACACCGGCACATTCGCCACCGCCTCCGACCAGAGGGCGACGCCACCGACGGAGAGGGCATAGATGCGGAATTCCATGGAATAGTTCCCGTCCGCCACGGGAACACCGCCATCGGTCACCTCGCCCTGGTAATTCACCAATTGCGGGGGCGCCGACAAAGCGGGCTGAGCCAGGACGAATGCCATCGTCAAGGCCATGGCCAAACGTGCGGGCATAGTGCGCATGGCAACCTCCTCGTTGGAATGCCGATTGCTTCCCCTCGCTAACAACGCGAGCGGCGACATTTGAACTCCTGCGGGGCCTTCAATCGACGATCAGCCAGGTCGATGTGCCGTCGCTGACCAGCGTCCAGGAATGATTGACGCCGATCAGGTTGAGCACGCTCGCGCCGTCAATCGTGTCCCCCGACCCGGGCGAGACCACGATCGGAATCTGGTAACCGGTGCCAGGGACGCGGCTCTTGATGTAGTAGTGACGGCCGGGGCAGGTGGCCGCCGGCGGGAGGGTGATTGTGATACCGCCCGCGGTGACGATCAGGAATTGGTCCTGCGCGTCAAGCGTCGTGCTGGTGGCCGTCTGGCGCACACGCGTGGCGAACGAGCCATTGACCGAAAGCATGCTGGTCGGATTGACCTGCTCGATGCCGACCCAGCCACGCACCGTGCCGCCGCGGGCGCCGTCAATGCTGGCGACACGATACGCATATGCGCCGGTGGTCAGGCGCACACGGGGAAGAACGACGCCGTCCACGGTGACATCGAGCCAGCGCGTCGAATCAGCGAAGACCGTATCCGACAACGGCGACAGGGCGCCGACCAGGGCCACCCAACGGCCGTTCGCATCGCTGGCGATACTCTGGATTTCTCCGGTCTCGCCCGGCCAGATCTCGTTGCCATTTGCGGCCGCATCGTAGATGCGAAAAGTGAAGGCGCGGACTCCCGGCGGCAGGGGAGAACCGAGCGAATCGGTCAACACACCCTGCACAGTGATGCTGGCCGGAACGGCGGCCGATCCGGCCACCACCGCGACAGCCCACATCAGAGAAGCAACAATCAGGAGGCGCACGGCGATCTCCGCTATGGTGCCAACTGGTTCAGCTTGGCTTCGAGCGCGTCGATTCGCGCCTGCTGCTCCTTGATGCCTTCAATCAGGAGCGCAACGAGACGCGCGTAGTCGACCGACTGCGCATCTACGCCGTTGGCTTCGTACTGCACGATCTGGGGAATCACTTCACCGACTTCCTCGGCAATCAGGCCAATGTCGCTCTGCCCGGTCGTCTTCCACCGATAACCGACTCCGCGGAGTCTCGCTATGGTTTCCAGCGGATGAGGCAGGGGATGGACATCGGTTTTCCAACGGCGGGAGGAGTAGACGGTCCACGCATCGGCGATGGGATCGGTCGGCGATGACTGCTCCACTTGCAGTATATGGGTCGGGTTTTGCACGCCGATGCCGACGCGCTCAGTTCCGAGGTTGACAGAGAAGACTTCGGTGGTAATCTGGCCGAATAGATCTGTCTTCTTGAACAAGAACTCGTCGTCCGTGTCCTGATACTGCAGCCCCCAGCCAGAGAAGATGGGAGAGTGCGACAGGATCATCCGCGCGTTCGCCGAGGCCGTTTCATTCATGAAAATGATCGGCGTAGTGCCGTTTTCGAATCCCAAGTCGGTCGCGATGGTCAGCCCCGCATACGGCTGATTGGTGCCGATCCCGACTCCACCGTCGGCGCGGATGAGGAACTGGTCGTCGTCGGTCGAGGCGAAGCTTGCGCCGTCGCTGGAGTCCGCCCAGACAAAACTTCCATGATGGAGCGCGCGGGCATTGTACCCCGCGGCCAGCGAGCCATTTCCCATGGCGTAGTTGCGGACGCCGCCGAGAACCATGGCAAAATTTCCCCCGGCCACGTTGGAATCGGCAAAGGCCCACCCTCCACCCCCTGACACGACCGCTCCTTCGCCATAGGCGCGATTGGATGCGCCACCGCCAACCGTTGACAGACTGCCCACTGCTCGATTGTCACCGCCGCCACCGACGGTGGAGTACTGCCCACCGGAGACATTGGAGGATCCTCCGCCTATCGTCGCAAACTGGCTCCCATTCGCCGAGTTATTGAATCCGCCTCCAATCACACTGAAATTTCCGGACGCCGCGTTGCGGGCACCGCCGGAGATGACCGCGACAGTCCCGGAGGCGGCATTGGAATCGAGCGGCTGTGTCCCGCCACCGCCACTGACAACCGATCGGCTCCCCCGTGCTTTGTTATATCCGCCGCCGCCGACGTAGGACAACGTGCCGGTCGCGACGTTCCGGGACCCACCCGCGATGGCCGCGTTGGGGGCATCGGCGATGTTATCGGCGCCACCGCCGACAAATACTTCCTCATCGGTGGCTTGATTGTATTCTCCGCCGGCGATTGTGGAACCGTCACCGTTGACGATGTGTCCGCGTCCGCCGCCGATCGTCGCCCACGTTCCGATGGCAATGTTGGAATCGGAAAGCAACGGCCCGCCGCCGCCGCCGATCGTCGATCCGATGCCGTTGGCCAGGTTGCGAGCGCCGCCGCCAATGGCGGCCGAGTCGGCGGCCCCGTTGTCAAATCCGCCGGCGACCGTTGAGTAATTCCCCGCGGAGAAGTTGGAGGACCCGCCGCCGGAGGATGCGCCGATGCCGCTGGCGACATTCCCGATGCCGCCCGCGACCACCGCCCCGTAGCCGCTGGCAAAATTGACCTGGCCTCCGCCGATGAAACTTTGATCGGCGGACGCCTCGTTGAGGCTGCCGCCGGCGACCGTTGCGCGTGTCGCGCTTGCCGTGTTGTCGGTTCCGCCTCCCACAACCGCCCCTTCGCCGGTCGCATCATTACCGGATCCTCCGGGAGCGGTCGCCCACATTCCAGAGACGTTGTTGTTGGCGCCGGCGGTGAACGCGTGTCCGCCGGTGTTTGTATGCCCCGGTCCGACGGACAACTTCGAGGTGATGGTCCCGCCCGATGCTCCATCAACGGTCGCCACGCGGAAGGCATACGGCGCCGTGACGAGAGGAATCCGTGGCAAAATCGTCCCGTCGATTTCCACCTCCAGCCAACGGATGGGCTCGGCAAACACGGCATCCGACAACGGCGACACGGCCCCGAGGGCCCCGGTCCACAGACCGCCGTCCAAAACCACGATTGTCTGGCTTTCTCCTGGCCCGACCGGCCAGACTTGCGAGCTGCCGCCCTGCGAGTCGAAGATCCGAAACACGACAGTGTACTGCCCCGCGGCGAGGGGCACGCCGCTCGAATCGGTCAGCTGCCCTTGAATCGTTATCGAAGCGGGCGTCGCCGCCAAGGCAGATGACCACATTCCCAGAAGCATGACGATGACGATGTTCGTGCGTTTCAGCATGGAGTCCTCCATGGTGATGTGGTGTTCGAGGATGGTAATTGTTGCACCTCGTGAGGCGCCCCGCCTCTGATCCCGCCGATCGGCGACATGAGCCCGATTGCGTCAGCGCCGGGACGTGCAGAGGCGATAACTGCCGAGTGCATATCATGGCCTCGACACGGAAGCCGTGCCCGACTTCGAAAGGGCGGAGCAACGGTCTAGCTACAAAGCGCTTCAAGCGCGCGCCGACGCGCAGGCAGGGCCTCGGTCACGAGCGCGCGGACGCCCTCCCAGTTGGTATCAAGTATTCGCCGCTACGGGCGCGGGGTAATAGCGGGATGGAAGGCGGCGAGGAATTGCAGTTGTGGTATTATCCGGCCCCGTTCGCCGGGATAAAGCCCTCGCCCGGAAAGATAACCGAAACGCTCCGGTATACAAGTCCAAAGTCGCTTGTGCAAACGTGTTTGCTTTCTTGGGGTTATTGGTTATATTCGGCGCCGTCCCGGGGCTGTAGCTCAGTTGGGAGAGCGCTTGAATGGCATTCAAGAGGTCAGGGGTTCGACTCCCCTCAGCTCCACCAGGATTCGACAGGCCCCGCTGATTCCAGCGGGGCTTCGTCTTAGGCACCGGCAATGAATGTCCTCAATTTCCATCGCGTCGAATCGCCCACCGGGCTGGAGATCACACGGCTCTCGCCGGCGCGTTTCCGGCGCGTGCTCGATCTGGTCGCGCAGACCGGACGGGTTGTCGGACGCGCCGGACGCGACCCGTTGCAGGTGATGCCCGAAGTGCTGTTCACCTTCGACGACGCCTATGCCTCCATTGGTAACGAGGCGCTCCCGGCGTTGAGCGAGCGCGGTTGGAACGCCATCATCTTCATCATTTCCGGCGCGATGGGGCGAAGCGACGATTGGGATGTGCGCCTGCTCGGACGACGCCGTCCAATGATGACATGGGAGCAGGCCCGCCGTTGGGCGGAGGCGGGGTTGACCCTGGGCTCGCACACATGCCGCCACCGCGATTTGACCATGCTTTCGCCACGCGCGTTGCGCGCCGAATTGCACGATTCCCGCGCGGAGATCGAGGATCGCTGCGGCGCGCCGGTGCGTCAATTGGCCTATCCGTTCGGCCGCCACAATGAACGGGTCCGCGATGCCGCGCGTGAGGCCGGCTACGACGCCGCCTTTGCGGTCAATGGCCCGGCCGGGGACCGGTACGCCATCCCGCGGGTCAATGTGCACACCCTGATGACAATGCGCGAATTGCGCCGTATCCTGATGTCCGATGCCGCCCCGTCGTGGCGCACCCGTCTGTTTGCGTCGCTGTCGGCCGGGGCGGCCACGGTGGGCAATTGGCGAGGAACATCAGTCCCGTCCATGGCACCCTAACGTGCGGCCGTGTCGGCCGTTCTTGACGGAGAATATGACCACACCCATCACCTACATCGCCAATCTGAAGGACTATGTCGGCCAGACGGTCACCGTGCGCGGCTGGCTCTACCAGAAACGCTCCAGCGGCAAGATCAAATTCGCCATCCTGCGCGACGGCACCGGGTACCTCCAGGGGGTGCTGGTGGCGGGCGAATGCGCCGAGAGCGGGTTTGCCGCCTTTGAAAAGCTGACGCAGGAATCCTCGTTTGTCATGACCGGCGTCATCCGCGAGGAAAAACGCGCCCCCGGCGGCTTCGAGATGAACGTGACCGATCTGTCGGTAATCGCCATTGCCGCCGACTACCCGATCACGCCCAAGGAGCATGGCCCCGCGTTCCTGATGGACAACCGCCACCTCTGGCTGCGCTCGTCGCGTCAGCATGCGATCATGCGCGTGCGCAATGAGATTATCATGGCGATCCGTCAGTTCTTCTACGAGCGCGGTTTCATCTGCATCGACACGCCGATCCTGACCGGCGCAATCGGGGAAAGCGCCCAGTCGTTGTTCGAACTCGAATACTTCGACCTCGGCAAGGCCTACCTGGCGCAGACCGGGCAGTTGTACGTCGAGGCGGCCGCGATGGCGCACGGACGGGTCTACTGCTTCGGCCCGACCTTCCGCGCCGAAAAGTCCAAGACGCGCAAACACCTCAACGAATTCTGGATGCTGGAGCCGGAGGTCGCCTTCAACGACTCCAACGCCAACATGCAATTGCAAGAGGATCTGGTCTGCCATATCGTGCGCTGGGTGCTGGACAAGTGCCAGGCGGAGTTCAAAACACTGGGACGCGATGTGGCGCGTCTGGAGAAAGTCCAGGCGCCGTTCCCGCGCATCTCCTACGACGAGGCGATTGCACGGCTGCAGGCGGCCGGGATGACCATCCAGTGGGGCAACGATTTCGGCGCGCCCGACGAGGAGAAACTGATGGAGGATTTCGAGCGGCCGCTGTTTGTCTACAACTGGCCGACCGAGTGCAAGGCCTTCTACATGAAACGCAACCCCGAGCGTCCCGAGGTGGTGCTCTGCGACGACCTGCTCGGGCCGGAAGGATACGGCGAATTGATCGGCGGCTCCCAGCGCGAGGATGACCTCAATCTCCTGCTGGAACGCATCAAGGAGCAGGGGCTGCCACAGGAGTCCTACGAGTGGTACCTCGATTTGCGCCGCTATGGTTCGGTACCGCATGCCGGATTTGGGCTGGGCCTCGAGCGCACCGTAGCCTGGATCTGCGGCCTGGACCATGTGCGCGAAACCATTCCGTTTGCGCGCACGCTCGGACGGCTGTATCCGTAATTGGACCAATGGGACCTATATGAGCGACGTCAAGCCCGTCACCGATTCCCCTGTGCGCCGTCTGGCCGACCCGGCGGCCAAGTGGCAGAAACGCTGGGATGAGATGGCGCTATACCGCGCCCCCGAACTGCCGCGTCCGGGCAAGAAATACTTCGTCATGCCGATGTTGCCCTATCCCTCCGGCGACATCCACATGGGGCATTTCCGCAATTACACCATGACCGACGCGATCGCCCGCCGGCGCATGATGCAGGGATACGATGTCCTGCACCCCATCGGCTGGGACGCCTTCGGTCTGCCCGCCGAGCAGGCGGCGATCAAGCGCGGGCTGCATCCGGAGAAGTGGACCTACGGCAACATCGCCCAGTCGAAGGCGACCTTGCAGAAAATCGGGCTCTCCTTCGACTGGTCGCGCGAAATCTTCTCCTGCCGTCCCGACTACTACAAGTGGACGCAGTGGATGTTCCTGCAACTGCACAAGCATGGCCTGGTCTACCGCAAGGCCTCGCAGGTCAACTACTGCGAATACGACAACACCGTGCTGGCCAATGAACAGGCGGCGGGCGGTGTCTGCTGGCGTTGCGGCAATCCGGTCACCAAGAAGGATCTGACCCAATGGTACATCAAAATCACCGACTATGCTGACCGCCTGCAGGCCGATCTCGATAAACTGCCCGGCTGGCCGGACCATCTGAAGAGTCTCCAGCGCAACTGGATCGGCAAGTCCACCGGCGCCGAGGTCGACTTCCGCCTGCCCGATGGCTCCAAGCTCACGGTCTTCACCACCCGTCCGGACACGATCTGCGGCGTGACCTTCATGGCGATCGCGCCGGATGCGCCGCTTTTGAAGACGCTGGCGATTCCGTCCGGCCATCGTGCCGCCGTCGATGAGTTTGTCCGCCGGGTGTCGGCGCAGCTGAATGTCGACCGGATGGCGGCGGGGGAGAAGTCGGGCGTGGACACCGGCGTGAAGATCACCAACCCGGTGACGCACGAGCAAGTCCCGCTCTGGGTCGCCGATTATGTGCTCGCCGGCTATGGCACCGGCGCGCTGATGGGTGTGCCCGCCCACGACGAGCGCGACTTCGCCTTCGCGCGCCGCTATGGTCTGCCAATCAAACCGGTGATCCGCACCGGGGACTCGATCCCCGATCCCGCCTCCATGACCGCGCCCGATCCGGGCTACGGCACCATGGTCAATTCCGGACGGTTCGATGGCCTGGCCGGCGAGGCGGGGATCGCCAAGGTCATCGCCACGCTGGAAGCGGAAGGCATCGGCCGCGCCAAGGTGCAGTTCCACCTGACCGACTGGCTGGTCTCGCGCCAGCGTTACTGGGGCGCGCCGATCCCGATGATCCATTGCGAAACGGACGGCATTGTGCCGGTGCCGGAGTCGGATCTGCCGGTGCTGTTGCCGCAGGGGGACATTGACTATCTGCCCAAGGGACGTTCGCCTCTGGCCGATGTGCCTTCCTTTATGAACGTGACATGCCCAAAGTGCGGCCGCCCGGCGCAGCGCGACCCCGACACGATGGACACCTTCATGTGCTCGTCGTGGTATTTCCTGCGCTACATCGATCCGCACAACGATCAGGCGCCGTTTGACAAGGCCAAGGCGGCCGCCTGGTTGCCGATCGACTATTACATGGGCGGGATCACGCACGCCACCGGGCACCTGATCTACTTCCGCTTCTTCACCAAATTCCTGAAGGACATCGGCTGGCTGACCGTCGATGAGCCGGCCACGATCATGTTCAATCACGGCATGGTGCTTGACGCCAAAGGCGAGGTCATGTCGAAGTCGAAAGGAAATGTGGTCTCGCCGATCGACGTGATGGAGCGCCATGGGGTCGATCCGACGCGCCTGACCATGTTCTTCGCCACTCCCGGCGACCGTGAAGTGCTCTGGTCGGGGGAGGGGATCGTCGGCATAGAGCGGTTCCTGATGAAAGTCGACCGGCTCGTACGCGACACCCGCGCCGCGGTCGCCGGCCCGATCACCGTGGATGCGGTCTTCGACCCGGCCACGTTGGGCGAGGGTGAGCGGGCCGTGTACCGCAAACTGCATGAGACCATCCAACGGTATGACCGCGACTTTGAGATCATGCAATTGAACACCTGCGTTTCGGCGGTCATGGAGTTGACCAATGCCGCCGCGCCCGGGGACCAATTGCGTCCGGAGTTGCGCGCTGCCTGCGCCTCGACGATCGTGCGGTTGCTGGCGCCATTGGCGCCGCATCTGGCCGAGGAATGGTGGGAAACGTTGGGATTCGCTCCGAGCATCTTCAAGGCCGGCTGGCCGGCGCTGGATCCGCGCGCGCTGCCGGCCGACACGCTGTCAATTGCAGTGCAAGTCAACGGCAAGCTGCGCGGACAGATTGAGGTCACGACCGGGTCCGCGGAAGCCGATGTGGTTCGCGCCGCCGAAGCCGATCCCAGGATCGCCGGGCATTTGGCGGGTACGCGGGTCCGACAGATCTACGTGCCGGGGAAGTTGTTGAATTTCGTGGTCAAGCCCGGATAGGGCGCAACGATTTCGACGGAGTGCTGTCTTGGGGTGCGCGGGGCGGTCCGGCCATCGGACCGCCCCGTTGCTATGGAACGTGTCTGTGTCGCCCCTCCGGGGCTTTGTGTCATTTGCCTGTCCCACCCCAGGGCTTGCGCCCTGGGCTACGATCTGTCGGCCCTCCGGGGCTGGTACTACGGCGAGAACGACACTCCGTGGCGGGTGCGTTCACAGCGGCCACCTCTCCGTTATTCCAAGGCCCAACATTGTCATCCCGATCCGCCACAGGCGGAGGGGGGTCAGCTTTTCTCTCAGGCGGTCAAAAGCAGATGCTTCGCTGCGCTCGGCATGACAATTTGGGACGTATCCCGCGTTCGACCTCAGCGACTTCCAATCCGTAGGGGCGAGTCTGAGACCCGCCGGGTTTCGGGATGGCGGTGTTGGGCCGTCTGGTGTTTGGTGATGCGGTGAAGAATTGGGAATTGTGGGGCAGGTCTGAGACCTGCCCCAACTAGGAGAGGGATTTCCGTCCCTTGTCACCCCAGCGAGCAAGACACAAACGGCGCCCCGTGTGGCCACGGGGCGCCGTTGATTGCGGAACCTGAACGCGAATTACGAGGTCGGGTCGTCCACGGTGTTGAGCAACGTCCCGGTCTGATCGATCGTCCAGGTATCGACCGTGGCATCGTCGTCGATGTTGGCCGTCGCGGTGCACGAGAAGGTGTTGGCGGCGGCGGTCATCGCGTAGCTGTAGCGCGCGGTCGAGCCGATGTTGACGCCGATGCGCGCGAAGTTGTTGCCGTTGGCAGCGTCCGCGGTCACGCCGTTGCCCCAGTACGAGTCATACTCCTGGCGATACGCCTGTTGCATGACATAGATCTGCTTGAGAATCTGCTTGGCCTCGGAGGTCTTCGACTTCGCCGAGGCGGCCATGAAGCGCGGGATCGCCAGCGCGGCCAGAATGCCGATGATGACCACCACGATCATGAGCTCGATCAGGGTGAAGCCCCTCTGCGAACGATGGAGTTTCGATAACATCGGCGGTTTCTCCTTTGTGATTGAGTTGAACGGACTGTCACGCCCTGCGTGCCGGCGCGGATAGTATCTGTGCAAACGCCATGCCCGATGAGAGATCAATCGCCGTGACGCTAATCGCAGTGGGACCGGCGGTTAGGCGTCTGTCCAAACGGCAAGCAACGCCTCGCCGCCGCAACAGTAGGGAGGGCGGGCAAAACTATGGGCGGACGTCTACAAGCGCCCGAACGGAGCAAAGGCAAACGGGCGGACCAACAGGTCCGCCCGTCAGGCAAGGCAAAAGTCGACGGGTCTAAAAGACCGCCAGCGATGAAGGCAGATAGCGCCGCATGTCGCAGAACATCCGGTTGGTCATCAACAGGCCGATCTCTTTGATCCGGAAGTTGTGATTCAAAAGCAGCTGCAGGGAAGCGAAGTTTTTGCCGTTCAGCCACAGCTTCGGCGCGACATCGTAGTTGTCCTTCAAAAGCCGCATGCAATGGACGATGATGTCGGGCAGGTAGGTGTCGCGCACCGCCAGCACCGGCGCGATGAATCCCTGCTGGGAGATGTAGGCGTAGCCGACCAGATTGCCGCCCGCCTCGAAGACATAGCCGGTGTAACTGTCATCGGCCAGCCAGTAGCAGTGGTCGACCGAACGGTTGATCCCGCGAATCTCGCGGTCCATGTGATTGAGGTCGGCCAGCAGACTGGTCGAGGCAATGATCTTCGGCGTGACCGTGTCGGGAGGCGGCGGGCAGACCATGTCCTTGCAATGCGGGCCTTCCATCAGCATCAGGTTCTTGCGCGGGAACATCCCCAGACGGGTGTAAAGCGCGATCGCCTTGGGGTTGTAAGTGAAGGTGCAGGTGGAGGTGATATAGGCCTCGCGCTTTTCCGCCTCGGCCAGGCCGGTCTTCATCAACTGCGTCCCCAGCCCCTTGTTCTGATAATCGGGGTCGACAAACAGGTAAGCCGAATGCCACTGGCGGTCGCGCATGTGCGACACCGCAAAACCGACCAGTTCGTCGCCGTCGTAGGCCCCCCAGGACAGATCCGGCTCCTGCTCGTAGATGTGCTGGAGCAGGGGAGGGGTGGTCTTGAAGGACAATCCGAGCGGCGGCAGGCCGGCTTCGCCGCGGACATAGTCCACGGTGCGCGCCATGAGTTGCGCGGCCGTCAGCAGGTCGCTTTCGGCCAACGCGGTGATCCGCGGGGTGCCGCTGCCGCGCGGCGCCTTCTGCGGTCTGGCTTTGGGTTCGGCGGTGGTCTTGCGCCGTCTGGTCTTTTCAGCCACTGGTCCCATAGGATCGAACTCTTCTCCTGCTTGTTCCCGATTTCACATGTGACAGAATACTGCCGTCACGCCCCGGTCACACAGCTTGATTGACGTTGGTTGGGTCTGCCCTGACACTTGCAGGCCGAGCAACTGACTATGTCTAATTCAATGCCTCCCGCCCCGAAAGTCAACTACATTCGCACATGGCGGGTGCGCCTATACGGGCTCGCTTAGTCATTACCAAC
>DATMBC010000015.1 GCA_035559435.1 bacterium | reverse complement strand
GTTCTGGCCGCCATCGGTCCGCAGTCGGTGAGTGAGAATGCGCTGCTCGCGTTCGGGACATCGGCGACTGACCCCGATGCGGAGCCGCTGACCATGACGGCGGTAGGGTTGCCGACCGGCGCGGTCTACACCGACAACGGCAACGGGACGGCGTCATTCAGTTGGACACCCGACTTCAGTCAGGCGGGCGTCTACAATGTGACTTTCATTGCCTCGGATGGCGGGCTGGCCGATTCGGAGATCGTTGCAATCACGGTCAACAATGTCAACCGCCCGCCCCTGCTCTCGGCCATCGGCCCGCAGACCGGAAGCGAGAATGCCCTCCTGGCCTTTAACACCTCCGCATCCGATCCGGATGCCGAGCCGCTCACTCTGTCGGCGGTGAACCTGCCGGTCGGGGCATCGTACACCGACAACGGTAACGGCACCGCCGCGTTCGCCTGGACACCCGACTACACGCAGGCGGGGGTGTACAACGTCACCTTCATTGCCAGTGACGGCGCCGCGGCCGATTCGGAAGTAGTCGCGATCACCATCAACGACGTCAACCAGCCGCCGGTCCTGGCCGCCATCGGTCCGCAGTCGGTCAACGAGAACGCCAACCTGAGTATCGGTGTCTCGGCCACCGATATCGACGGCACGATCCCGGCACTGACCGCCGAGAACCTGCCGTTGAATGCGTCCTTCACCGACAACGCCAACGGCACCGGCTCGTTTGTGTTCAATCCGGATTTCACGCAGGCGGGCGTCTATAACGTTCGTTTCATCGCCTCCGATGGTGCATTGGCCGATACCGAGATTGTCGCGATCACGGTCAACAACGTGAATCGTGCGCCGGTCCTCGCCGCCATCGGTCCGCAGTCGGTCAATGAAAACGCGGTGCTGACGTTCGGAGCTTCGGCTTCCGATCCCGATTCCGATCCGCTGGCGCTGACCGCGGTCGGCCTGCCCACCGGCGCCGTCTATACCGACAACGGCGATGGCACCGCGACCTTCAACTGGACGCCCGATTACACTCAGGCGGGGGTCTACAGCATCACATTCATCGCCTCGGATGGATCGCTTGCGGACAGCGAGGCGGTGGCGGTCACTGTCAACAATGTCAACCTGCCGCCGGTTCTGGCCGCCATCGGTCCGCAGTCGGTGAATGAGGGACAGGCGCTCAATCTGCCCGTCTCGGCCACCGATCCCGATGCGACGATTCCTACGCTCGTCGCTGAGAATCTGCCGCCGAATGCGTCGTTTACCGACAATGCCAACGGCACCGGCTCTTTCGTCTTCAGTCCCGACTACAGTCAGGCCGGTGTCTACAACGTTCGCTTCATCGCCTCCGATGGCGCGCTGGCCGACACTGAGATCGTGGCCATCACGGTCAACAACGTCAATCAGGCCCCGGTCCTGTCTGCCATCGGTCCGCAGTCGGTGAATGAGGGACAGGCGCTGAATCTGCCCGTCTCGGCCACCGATCCCGATGCGACGATTCCGGTGCTGACCGCCGAGAACCTGCCGTTGAATGCGTCGTTTACCGACAACGCCAACGGCACCGGCTCATTTGTGTTCAACCCGGACTACACGCAGGCTGGGGTCTACAACGTTCGCTTCATCGCCTCCGACGGCGCGCTGGCCGACACCGAAGTCGTTGCGGTCACGGTCAACAACGTCAATCAGGCCCCGGTCCTGGCTGCGGTTGGCCCGCAGTCGGTGAATGAGGGACAGGCGCTCAATCTGCCGGTTTCGGCCACCGATCCGGATGCGACGATTCCGGTGCTGACCGCCGAAAACCTGCCGCTGAATGCAAGCTTTACCGACAACGCCAACGGCACCGGCGCATTCGTCTTCAGTCCCGACTTCACGCAGGCCGGTGTCTACAACGTTCGCTTCATCGCCTCCGATGGTTCACTGGCCGACACCGAGATCGTCGCAATCACGGTCAACAACGTCAATCAGGCCCCGGTCCTGGCCGCGATCGGCCCGCAGTCGGTGAATGAGAATACGCTTCTGGCGTTTGCCGTCTCCGCGGTCGATCCGGACGGCACAACCCCGGCGATGAGCGCCACGGGATTGCCCACCGGCGCCAGCTACACCGATAATGGCGACGGCACCGGCTCGTTTGCCTGGACACCCGATTTCACCCAGTCCGGCGTCTACAATGTGACCTTCATCGCCAGCGACGGCCTCCTCGCCGACAGCGAGGTGGTGGCGATCACGGTCAACAACGTCAATCGCGCCCCGGCGCTGTCCGCCGTCGCTCCGCAATCCGTCAACGAGGGACAGACGCTGAATCTTGCGGTCTCGGCGAGCGATCCGGATGCGACCGTTCCGGCGCTGCTGGCTGAGAACATCCCCGTGAATGCAACCTTTATCGACAACGGCAATGGCACCGGGTCGTTCGTCTTCAGTCCCGACTTCACCCAGGCGGGTGTCTACAACGTGACGTTTATCGCCTCCGACGGCGCATTGGCCGACTCCGAAATCGTTGCGATCACCGTCAACAACGTCAATCAGGCGCCGGTCCTGGCCGCCATCGGTCCGCAGTCGGTGAATGAGGGACAGGCGCTCAATCTTCCGATTTCGGCCACCGATCCGGATGCGACGATTCCCACGCTGGTCGCCGAGAACCTGCCGTTGAATGCGTCGTTCACCGACAACGCCAACGGCACCGGCTCGTTTGTGTTCAATCCGGATTTCACGCAGGCGGGCGTCTATAACGTCCGTTTCATCGCCTCCGATGGCGCACTGGCCGACACGGAGCTCGTCGCGATTACGGTCAATCATGTCAATCTCGCGCCGGCGCTGGCTGCGATCGGTCCGCAATCGGTCAACGAGGGGCAGTCGCTGAATGTGGCCGTTTCCGCTACCGATGCCGATGGCACAACCCCGTCGCTGGCCGCCGAGAATCTGCCGCTCAACGCCACGTTTACCGACAATGGCAACGGCACCGGCTCGTTTGCCTTTAACCCGACATTCACGCAGGCGGGCGTCTACAACATCCGCTTCATCGCCAACGACGGCGCGCTGGCCGACAGCGAACTGGTCGCGGTGACCGTCAACAACGTCAATCTGGCCCCGGTGCTCTCGGCCATCGGACCCAAGTCGGTCGATGAGGGGATGCTGCTCTCGTTTGGCACCTCGGCCGCCGATCCCGACGGCACGACGCCGGCGCTGACCGTCGAAAATGCTCCTGTCGGCGCGGTCTACACCGACAACGGCAATGGCACGGCGACCTTCACATTCACGCCCGACTACACACAGGCGGGCGTCTACAACGCGCGCTTTATTGCCTCCGATGGCGCGCTGGCGGACACCGAAATCGTCGCGATCACGGTCAACAACGTCAACCTGCGCCCGGTGTTGAATGCCATCGGCCCGCAGTCGGTGAACGAAGGCCAGACGCTGAATCTGCCGGTCTCCGCCACCGATCCCGACGCGACCACCCCGACGCTGGCGGCCGAAAGCCTGCCGCTCAATGCCGCCTTCACCGACAACGGCAACGGCACTGGCGCCTTTGTCTTCACGCCCGATTTCACGCAGTCGGGTGTCTACAATGTTCGCTTCATCGCCACCGACGGCGCGCTGGCGGACACCGAGATCGTTGCCGTCACGGTCAATCACGTCAATCTCGCGCCCGTGCTGGCCGCCATCGGTCCGCGCTCGGTGACCGAAGGCCAGGTCTTAAACGTTTCCGTCTCGGCAACCGATCCCGATGCGCAGATCCCGGCACTGACCGCCGGAAATGTCCCGGCCAATGCCTCTTTCGTCGATAATGGCGACGGCACCGGCGCTTTCTCGTTCAGCCCGAATTTCATTCAGGCCGGCGTCTACAACGTCACCTTCATCGCTTCCGATGGGGCACTGGCCGATACCGAGATTGTCGCGATCACCGTCAACGAAGCCGGCAATCAGCCGCCGGTGCTCGCCGCGATTGGCGCCCGCTCGGTCACGGAAGGGAACACGCTCGCGTTCCGTGTTTCGGCCACCGATCCTGAATTCGCGACCCTGACGCTGTTTACCAGCATCCTGCCCACCGGCGCGGTCTTTGTCGATTCCGGCAACGGCGCGGGTTCATTCACCTGGACGCCGACGTTCACTCAGGCCGGAACGTACTTCGTCACCTTCGCCGCGCAGGATCCGCCCGGCGACATCGACAACGAGTTGGTCCGCATCGATGTCCTCGAGGCCGGCAACCAGCGCCCGGTGCTGGCGGCGATCGGCCCGAAGTCTGTCCCCGAGGGCGGCAACCTCAGTTTCGCCACATCGGCGACCGATGTCGATGGCACCACTCCCGTGATGAGCGCGGCCAATGTGCCGGCCAACGCGACATACACCGACAACGGCAACGGCACCGGTTCCTTCGTCTTCAATCCCGCTTTTGGACAAGCGGGCGTCTATAACGTCATCTTTATTGCCTCCGATGGCGTGTTGGCCGATTCCGAAGTCGTCGCCATCACCGTGGGCAACGTCAACGAGGCGCCCATCCTTGCCGCCATCGGCCCGCAGTCGGTTGACGAAAACGCGCTGTTGAGTTTTGCGACCACGGCGACCGACCCCGATGGCACCACTCCGACGCTGATCGCCGAGAATCTGCCGACCGGCGCAACTTACACCGACAACGGCAACGGGAGTGCGTCGTTCGTCTGGACGCCGGATTACACCCAGGCCGGCGTGTACAATGTGCGTTTCATCGCCTCCGATGGCGCGCTCGCCGACTCCGAAGTGGTGGCAATCACGGTCAACAACGTCAATCGCGCCCCGGCGCTGTCCGCCATCGGTCCGCAGACGGTCAGCGAGGGGGCGCTGTTGTCGTTTGCGACTTCGGCGGCCGACCCCGATGGGACAATTCCGGCGCTCACCGCCGAAAACCTGCCGACCGGCGCAACTTACACCGACAACGGCAACGGCACCGCGAGCTTCAACTTCACGCCCGATTTTACGCAGGCGGGTGTCTATAACGTCCGCTTCCTCGCTTCGGATGGCGCCCTCGCGGACACCGAGATCGTGGCGATCACGGTCAACGATGTCAACCAGGCTCCGGTGTTGGCGACGATCGGTCCCCGCAGTGTGGCGGAAGGCGCGCTTCTCAGCTTCACGGTGACAGCGAGCGATCCGGACGGTGGATTCCCGGTCATGACCGCTGAGAACCTACCGCTCGGCGCGACCTACACCGACAACGGCGATGGCACCGCCGCCTTCAACTTCACACCCGATTTCACCCAGGCGGGTGTCTACAACGTGCGCTTCATCGCCTCCGATGGCTTGCTGGCCGACTCGGAACTGGTGACCATCACGGTGACCGAATTCAATCGTCCGCCTGCGCTGGCCGCCATCGGACCACAATCGGTCAATGAGGGTCAGTCGCTCAATGTCCCGGTGTCGGCCACCGATCCCGATGGCTCGATTCCGAGCCTCACCGCGGAGAATCTCCCGCTCAATGCCATCTTCACCGACAACGGCAATGGCGCCGGCGCGCTGTCATTCAATCCGGACTTCACCCAATCCGGCGTCTACAACGTCCGCTTCATCGCTTCGGATGGATCGCTGGCCGATACCGAGTTGGTCGCGATCACGGTCAACCAGGTCAATCTCGCGCCGACGCTGGCGGCGATCGGGGCGCAGTCGGTCGATGAGGGGCAGACCCTGAATCTGCTGATCTCGGCCACCGATCCGGATGCGACCATCCCGACCCTGTCCGCCGGGAATCTGCCGCTCAATGCCGTCTTCACCGACAACGGCAATGGCTCCGGCTCGTTCGTTTTCACGCCCGACTTCACGCAAGCCGGCGTCTACAACGTGCGCTTCGTCGCTTCGGACGGCGCTTTGGCCGATACCGAACTGGTCGCGATCACGGTCAACGATGTCAATCGCGCTCCGGTTCTCGCCGCCATCGGGCCGCAGACGGTGGCCGAAGGCGGAAACCTGAACTTCGCGGCGTCGGCGACCGACCCGGATGGCACGGTCCCGGCGCTGAATGCCGTCAATGTGCCGACGAACGCGTCCTTCATCGACAACGGCGATGGCACCGGGACTTTCAACTTCAGCCCGGATTTCAGCCAGGCCGGCGTCTACAACGTCACCTTCATTGCCTCCGATGGCGTCCTCGCCGACAGCGAAGTGGTCGCGATCACCGTCACGGGCACAAACCTTGCGCCCGCGCTCGATCCGATCGGCGCCCGCGCGGTCGATGAGGGGCAGAACCTGAGCTTCAGCGTGAGCGCCTCCGACCCGGACGGTGTCACGCCGTCGCTGCTGGCCGAGAATGCCCCCGCCAATGCCACCTTCACCGACAATGGCAATGGCACCGGGACCTTCAACTTCAGTCCCGATTTCACCCAGGCGGGTGTCTACAATGTCCGCTTCATCGCCACCGATGGCCTGCTGTCCGACACCGAGCTGGTGGCCATCACGGTCAACCAGGTCAATTTGTCGCCGGTACTGGCGACGATTGGTCCGCGGTCGGTGGCCGAAGGGGCAACCCTGAATTTCAACGTGTCGGCGACGGATCCCGATGCCACCACGCCGGTCCTGACGGCCGAAAACCTGCCGCTGAACGCGTCGTTCGTCGACAATCTCAACGGCACTGGCGCCTTCGCCTTCTCGCCCGACTTCACCCAGGCGGGTGTCTACAACGTCAGGTTCATCGCCTCCGATGGCGCGTTGGCGGATACGGAAATCGTTGCGATCACCGTCAACGAAACCAATCTCCCGCCGGTCCTGGCCGCCATCGGCCCGCAGTCAGTCAACGAAGGCGCGATTCTCAATCTCGGCGTCTCGGCGACCGATCCCGATGCGACCACGCCGGTCTTGACCGCGGAGAATCTCCCGCTCAACGCGTCGTTCGCTGACAACCTCAATGGCACTGGCGCCTTCAGCTTCGCGCCCGACTTCACGCAGTCCGGGGTCTACAACGTCACATTCATCGCTTCCGATGGCGCGTTGGCCGACACCGAAATCGTCGCGATCACGGTCAATGACGTCAACCTCCCGCCGGTCTTGGCTTCCATCGGCGCGCGCTCGGTCGCCGAAGGCGCCAATCTCAACTTCAGTGTATCGGCCTCCGACCCCGATCTGACAACGCCCTCGCTGTCGGCCGAGAATCTGCCGCTGAACGCGTCATTCGTCGACAATTTGAACGGCACGGGCACGTTCAACTTCGATCCTGACTTCACCCAGGCCGGCGTCTACAACGTCACCTTCATCGCCTCCGATGGCGTGTTGGCTGATACCGAGGTCGTCGCGATCACGGTCAATAACACCAACCGCGCGCCGGTCCTGGCGGCGATCGGTGCCCAGACGGTCGCCGAAGGCGCCAATTTGAATGTCAACGTGTCGGCGACCGATCCCGATCTGACCACGCCGACGCTGGTAGCCGTGAATCTTCCGCTGAACGCGACATTCGTCGACAATCTCGACGGCACCGGCATCTTCAATTTCAACCCCGACTTCACGCAGGCGGGTGTTTACAATGTCACCTTCATCGCCTCCGACGGCGCGCTGGCCGATTCGGAGGTGGTCGCGATCACCGTGACCGGCACCAACCTCCCGCCGACGCTGGCCGCCATCGGTCCGCGATCCGTGACCGAGGGACAAAACCTGAACGTCGCCATCTCCGCCAGCGATCCGGATGGCTTCACGCCGATTCTGGCCGCCGTGAATATTCCGGTCAATGCCACGTTTGTGGACAATGGCAATGGCACCGGCACATTCGACTTCAATCCGAGCTTTGTTCAGGCCGGCGTCTACAATGTCACCTTCATCGCCTCCGACGGCCTTCTGGCAGACAGCGAAATCGTCGCGATCACCGTCAACGACGCCGGCAATCAGGCGCCGATCCTGGCGGCGATCGGTCCGCATTCCGTGACCGAAGGACTGAATCTCAACTTCAGTGTCTCGGCCGGCGATCCTGATCAGACCATCCCGACGCTTGCCGCCGAGAATCTACCGCTGAACGCGACGTTCACTGACCTTGGCAACGGCACCGGCACATTTGACTTCAGCCCCGACTTCACGCAGGCGGGCGTTTACAACGTTCGCTTCATTGCCGCCGATGGCGCCCTCGCCGACACCGAAATCGTCGCCATCACCGTCAACGACGCCGGCAATCAACGTCCGGTCCTGGCTCCGATCGGCGCGCAGAGCGTGACCGAGGGGCAGAACCTCACCTTCGGTGTCAGCGCGACTGATCCCGATGCGACCATCCCGGCGCTGCTGGCCGAGAACGCTCCGGCCAATGCCACTTTCACGGACAATGGCGACGGCAGCGGGTCCTTCGTTTTCAATCCCGACTTCACCCAGGCCGGCGTTTACAACGTGCGTTTCATCGCCACCGATGGCGCCCTGGCCGACACCGAAGTTGTCGCGGTCACAGTTACTTCCGCCGGCAACCAGCGTCCGGTCCTGGCGGCCATCGGCCCGCGCAGCGTCGATGAAAACCAGAATCTGAACTTCAACATCTCGGCGAGCGATCCCGACGCCACCACGCCGGTGCTCTTCGCGCAGAATCTGCCGCCCGGCGCGAGCTTCGATGACAACGGCAACGGGACCGGCTCCTTCGACTGGACGCCGACCTTCACGCAGTCGGGTGTCTACAACGTCCGCTTTGTTGCCACCGACGGCGCCCTGGCCGACACCGAGATCGTTGCGATCACCGTCAACAACGTCAACCGCGCACCGGTGCTGGCCGCGATCGGGCCGCGCTCGGTCAACGAAGGCGCCACGCTCAATGTCAGCGTCTCCGCCACCGACCCCGATGCGCAGACTCCGGTGCTGATTGCCGAAAACCTTCCGTTGCATGCGACTTTCACCGACAACGGCAACGGAACCGGCGCGTTCGTGTTCAGTCCGGATTTCACGCAGGCGGGCGTCTACAACGTGCGCTTCATCGCCTCCGATGGCGCGCTGGCCGACACGGAGATCGTCGCGATCACGGTCAACCAGGTGAACCTGGCCCCGGTGCTGGCCGCGATCGGTCCGCAGTCGGTCAACGAGGGCGCCACCCTCAACGTCGGCGTCAGCGCCACCGACTTCGATGGCACTATCCCGACGCTGGCCGCCGAAAACGTCCCGGCGAATGCCGTATTCACCGACAAAGCCAACGGCACCGGCGCCTTCGTGTTCAACCCGACTTTCTCGCAAGCGGGCGTCTACAACGTGCGCTTCATCGCCTCCGATGGCGTGTTGGCCGACACCGAGCTTGTCGCCATCACAGTCAACAACGTGAACCTGGCGCCGGTCTTAAATGCGATCGGTCCGCAGTCGGTCAATGAGAATGCCGGCCTGACTGTGCCGGTCAGCGCCACCGATCCGGACGGCACCGTACCGGCGCTGGCCGCCGAGAATCTGCCGGCCAACGCGACCTTTGCCGACAACGGCAACGGCTCCGGCAGTCTGACTTTCAACCCCGATTTCACGCAGGCCGGTGTCTACAACGTCCGTGTCATCGCCTCCGATGGCGCATTGGCCGACACCGAGGTTGTCGCCATCACCGTCAATGACGTCAACGCGCCCCCGGTGCTGGCGGCGATTGGCCCGAAGGCGGTCGCCGAGGCGGCCAACCTGAACTTCGTTGTCACCGCCGGCGACATCGACGCGACCATTCCGTCGCTTGCGGCAGTGGGCGTTCCGGCCAACGCGACCTTCGTTGACCACGGCAACGGCTCCGGGACCTTCGACTTCACGCCCGACTTCACACAGTCCGGCGTCTACAACGTGACCTTCGTTGCTTCCGATGGCGTGCTGGCCGACAGCGAAGTCGTCCAGATCACCGTGACCGAAAACAACCGTCAGCCGCTGGCCAACGCCGGCCCCGATCAGGGCCCGGTCGCCATCGGGTTCGCGGTGACGTTGAACGGTTCGGCCTCCTCCGATCCGGACGGCGACTCGCTCGGTTACCACTGGCGCCAGATTGCCGGACCGGCCGTGACCGTTGCCGATTCGACCAGCGCGCTGGCGAGCTTCACACCCGCCATCGGCGGCGCTTATGCCTTCCGGCTGATCGTCGATGACGCGCAACTGGCCTCGGCCCCTGACACCACGTTGGTGACGGTCGTTTCCCGGCCCGCGCGCATCACCGATCTCATGGCCACTGTCTCCGGCAATGCAATTCAGCTCTCCTGGAGTCCGGTCACTGCCGACACGTCGGGATCGCCGACCACGCTGGCGCGCTATGTCGTCTACCGCGGCACCCTCGCCTACTTTGCGCCCACGCCCGCCGAGTCGATCGGCGTGGCCGCGCCCGCGGCGGTCTCATTCACCGACAACAACATCGGCGGCGCCGATGTCGTTGGCGACACCGGCACCAACTACTTCTACTGCCTGCAGGCGGTCGATGCCGGCGGCGGACGCTCGGCCCATTCAAACCGCGTCGGCGAGTACGACTATCAGATCTACACCACCAGCACGACCGACTTCTCGTTTGTGATGATGCCGTTTGCCAACACCGGCATCAACACCGCCTCCGACCTGATCCAGTCGATCGGCGTGGCCAACGTCAACACGGTCAACCGCTTCATCGCGGCCTCGCAAAGCTACGAGGCCCGGTTCGCGGCCGGATTCGGCACCAACTTCCCGGTGGTGCCCGGCGGCATCTACCAGGTCAACGCCAAGGCGCCCGCCGTGTGGAGCATCGCCGGACGCGTCCCCGATTCGGGCACGATCTCGTACAACATCGTCACGACATCGACGACCGATTTTGAATTCATCGGAATCCCGTTTGAGCGCGAACTCGATTACGGCGTGGCGCAGGACATTATCGACGCCATTCCCGGAGTTCTGAACACGCTCAACCGGTTTATTCCGACGTCGCAAAGTTATGAGTCCCGCTTCTACCTCGGATTCGGTCCGAATTTCCCGGTCCGGGCGGGGCGGGTCTACCAGGCAAACGCTCGGGCAAACGGGGTCTTCCCCGCGCCATAAGGGAAGTGGCAGAAACGTCCGACCCAAGATGATGGGGCAATCCGAATTTGGAGGCTCGACTGTGAGGATGACATTGGCCAAGACACCGACTCGATGGACCGCGCGCGGGATTGCCGCCATCATGACCCTCTGTGTCGTGCTGGCCATGCCGGATCTCGCCGTTGCTCAGGGGAGCATCTTCGGGAATGTGCAGAATGCCAATCTGACCAATCCCGCCGTCGGGCAGCTCCTCTGGGTCGGATTCCTCGACAACACCGACGAGGAAATTCGCATCGAGTCCAGCACCGGCGCCGGTTACGACGGCACGTTCTGGTTCGATGACTTCCAGAACTACTCAACCGAAGTGGCCGGCAATCCCTACGATTTCATCTTTGTCAACATTGCCAACGGGCAGTACTTCCGCCTCGAAAAGACGATTCCGAACAACTCCTTCCACCAGGAGGACGTCACGCTTGCGGCCGCGGCCGTCCCCGCCCGTCCCACCGGGCTCGTCGCCCGCGCCGTCTCGGCCTCCCGCGTCAACCTGACTTGGAACAAGGCCACCGGCGTGACCTACCACGTGTATCGTCGCGCCACCGCCAACAACGGCGTCTTCCGCCGACTCGATGATCCGTCCGGCAACCTCGCCAACATCGGCGTCGCCGACTCGTTCTTCGTCGATGCGACCTCCGACGGCGCGACCGACTACACCTACATCATCATCGGGCAGACCGCCGGCAACATCTTCTCGGCGCACTCGGTTGAGGTGTCGGTTTTGGCGTCCAATATCACCGGCCCGACGTTGACCGTGGTCAACCCCAACACCGGCTCCGGAGTCGGCAACCCGCTGGTCACGCTCACCGGCACAAACTTCGACATCGCCGGCGTCGGCGTCACCTTCGGCGGCGTGCCCGCGACCAACGTCACGGTCGTCAGTCCGTTTACGATCACCTGCAATGCTCCGAGCTACGCCGCCGGCGTGGTCGATGTCGCGGTGACCAACACCGCCTCCGGGCTGTCGTCGACCCTGGCCGGCGCGTTCACCTACACCGGCAACGCCGCCCCGGTGCTGGCCGCCATCGGTCCGCGCAACGTCAATGAGGGGCTGGCGCTCAATTTCGGCGTGTCGGCCACGGACGCTGATGGCACGACGCCGGCGCTTTTGGCGGAGAATCTGCCGCTGAATGCCACGTTCACGAACAACGGCAACGGCACCGGCACGTTCAATTTCGCGCCCGACTTCACCCAGGCGGGCGTCTACAACGTGCTCTTCATCGCCTCCGATGGCGTGCTCGCCGACAGCGAATCGGTCGCGATTACCGTCAACGATGTCAACCGCGCCCCGGTCCTGGCGGCCATCGGCCCGCGCAATGTGGATGAGGGACTGGTGCTCAACTTCGGCGTCTCCGCCAGCGACCCGGATGCCACCGTCCCGTCGCTTACAGCCGAGAATCTGCCGCTTAACGCCACGTTCGTCGACAACGGCAACGGCACCGGCACGTTCAACTTCGCGCCCGACTTTACACAGGCCGGAGTCTTCAACGTGCGTTTCATCGCCTCGGATGGCGCGCTGGCCGACAGCGAACTGGTCGCGATCACCGTTAACAACGTTAATCGCGCCCCGGTCCTGGCCGCCATCGGCCCGCAATCGGTGAATGAGGGCGCGGCGCTGAATCTGCCGGTCTCGGCCACCGATCCGGATGCGACCACCCCAACGCTGGTCGCCGAGAATCTGCCGCTGAATGCCGCCTTCACCGACAATGGCAACGGCACCGGCGCCTTCGTATTCAGTCCGGGTTTTGCCCAGGCCGGAGTCTATAACGTCCGATTCATCGCCTCCGACGGCGCCTTGGCCGATTCGGAACTGGTCGCGATCACCGTCAATGATATCAATCAGCCCCCGGTCCTGGCTCCGATCGGCGCGCAACTGGTCAACGAGGGCGCGGTCCTCAACATCGCCGTCAGCGCCACCGACGGCGACGGCGCCATCCCGGTCTTGAGCGCGCAGAACCTGCCGGCCAACGCGTCCTTCGTCGACAACGGCAACGGCACCGGCGCCTTCACCTTCTCGCCGAATTTCACCCAGAGCGGCGTGTATGCGGTGCTCTTCATCGCCTCCGACGGCGTCGCCGCCGATTCCGAAAACGTCACCATCACCGTCAACGAGGGTGGCAACCAGCGTCCGGTGCTGGCCGCCATCGGCGCGCAGACGGTCAATGAGGGTGTCAATCTCACCCTCGGCCTGTCGGCCACCGATGCGGATAACAACCCGATCACCCTGAGCGCCCTGAATCTCCCGACCAATGCCGCCCTGGTCGACAATGGTGACGGCACCGGCGTGTTCGGTTTCGATCCCGACTTCACGCAGGCGGGGGTCTACAGCGTCACCTTCATCGC
>DATMBC010000014.1 GCA_035559435.1 bacterium | reverse complement strand
CAGGCGGCGGGACGGCTGGCGTCGCCGAGCCTGCTGGACATGTTGATTCCGCTTTTGTCGGATCGTGCGACGCGCGCGGCGGCGCGCGAGGCGATCGCCGCCTACGGCGAGACGGCGGTCGACGCGCTGGTTGCCGCCATGGCGTCGCCGTCCACCGAGCGCCGGTTGCGCGATCAGTTGCCCCGGGTGCTGGCGCAGATTCCCTCGTCCCGCGCCGCCGAGGCCTTGCTGGACCGTCTGGATCATCCCGATGACGGGTTCCGATTCATCTGTCTGCGCTCGCTGGGGCGTCTGCGGGCGCGCCATCCCCACGTCGTGCCCTCCACACCGGCGATCGTGCGCCGTTTGGAGGAGGAACTGGGCCGGGCCTATCGTTATCAGGAATGGCTCATGGTGGTGCGACCGTCGGAGGAGACACGGCTTCTCTGCAACGCTCTGCGGGAAAAGTCGGCCAAGACAGTGGATCGCATCTTCCGGCTCTTGGCCATGCAGCACCCGCCGGCGGAACTGTATGCGGCCTCACGCGCGTTGCAGTCGCCGAATGCGCGGGTGCGCGCCAACGCCATCGAATACCTCGACAATCTGCTGGAGGGCCGGACGAAGAAATGGGTGCTCGGACTGGTCGAGGAGAGGCCGGCGCTTGATCAGGTCCGGCGTCGCCTGCGCGAGCAGGGACAGACCGCGCACGCCTGGCCCGAGTTGCTGCGTCATCAGGCGCGTTACCGCGACGATTGGCTGGCGGCGGTGGCGGTGTTCACCGTCTGGTCGGCCAAGCAGTCGACACTCTACAACATTATGAATGATCCCGAGGTCGCCGACGGCGACCGTAAACCAATCGCGCGCGAAACCGTCGATGCCCTGCGCACGCGTCTCAACGTCCGCGTCTGACCCGGATGACGACATGCTGACCACCATCGAACGAGTGCTGGCCCTGCAGAAAAGTCCGATCTTCGCCGAGATTCCCACCGACGGCCTGGCGCATCTGGCCGCGATCGCCGAGGAGGCGGAATTCCGCCCGGGTGACATTCTCTTCGAGGAGGGGGGCGTGCCGGAGGCCTGCTACTTAATCCTGGCGGGGTCGGTGGAGCTGCGGCGCGGCGGCGCCGCGGCGTTGACCGTCGGTGTCGGCGAAGACCTGGGCATTTGGGCGCTTCTCGACGGCGAACCCCATGTCTATGCCGCGCGCGCGCTGGACAACACCCACGCGCTGCGGATCGCGCAGGATGACTTCTACGACTTGCTGGCCGATCACACCGAGATCATCCAGACACTGTTCCGCACGTTGGTGCGCCGGATCCGCGGCGTGCTCGCCGAACGGGTGGCCTGACGAGCCGTGGTGATGATGTCCATGTTTCGCCGATTCATCTCATCGCTGGGGTTGATCACGCCGTCGGTGGCGGAGCGTGATCCGGAGTTTCGCGCCGAGATCGAACGCACCACCCGCCGTGGGCTGCGGGCCGCGTTCGCGCTCACCGGGGTTGCCCCGGTGCTGGCCGTCGGCGCGCAGATGCTGGTGCGGCCATCGCTGAGATTCCAGTGGGGTCTGGACAGCCTGCCCGATACGTTCGCGCTCTGGATACCACTTGTGGCGGTCCTTGGGTCGTGCATCATGCTGGCGGCGTCGTTCAGGCCGTTCGGCGCCCGCTACGGCCGCCTGCTCATGGCCGCCATTGTGGTGGCGGTCTCCAGCGTTTTCGGGCTGGACTGGCTGGTCCTGGGCGAGCACCACCCGTCGGGTTTCGGCATCCAGGCGGTGGCGATGCTGATCTGCGTCGGCACGCTGCCCTACCGGGCCTGGCACACCGCGCTTCTGGGCACGGCCATGACGCTGGGGTACATGCTGGTCGTGCTGCTCGCGCCGCAGGCGCACGGCAACAATCCCGCCGCGATTTTTCCGGATTTCCCGGTGTTCATGTTGATCGTGACGCTGGCCTGCTGCGGGGTGAGCGCGCTCATCTACCGCAGCCGCTACGAGCTCTTCCGCGGCCGCAAGCAGGAACAGGATCTGCGCGCCCAGATCACCGAATCGGAGCAGAAATACCGCGCGCTGTTTGAGAACTCCGCCGACGGCATCTTTCTGTACTCCGATATCGAGGGCGGGTTCATCATGACCAACAGCGTGCTGCAGGAGATGGTGGGTCTGAGTGCCGAGCAGCTGCGGCACACGCACTTCACCGCCGTGATTCATCCCGACGACCGCCAGCGGATTGTCGATATCCATATGGCGCGTCTGCGCGGCGAGCCGGCGCCGAACCACTACACGCTGAAGATCATCGACGCGCGCCGCAGCGAACCGCGCATCTGCGACATGACCATCCACCGCAACGAGAATGTCATCTACACCATGGGCGCGGTGCGCGACATCACCGAAAAGGTGCGCATGGAGGAGGAAATCCGTCGGCTGGCGCAGCTGCCGGAGACCAACCCCTTCCCGGTGCTGCGCTTTGACCGGGACGGCAACCTCCTCTACATGAATCCGGCGGCGCGCCGTTACCCGGGGGAGATGGGACACCCGGAGCTGCACATCACCGATTTCCTGCCGTCCGATTTCCGCGAAATGGTGCGTCGGTTGATCGACACCAACACCACCGTGGTCGACGGGCGTCTGGAGCTGCGGCAGCATGTGTTCTCGGTGACCTACCGACCGCTGACTGAAAGCCGGCAGATCTATGTCTGGCTGGTCGATGTGACCGAGCGCATCCGCGCCGAGGAACGGATCCACGCCTACGCGGCGGAACTGGAGCAGGCCAATCACGAATTGCGCGATGCCCAGGCGCAACTGGTGCAGTCGGAGAAGATGGCGGCGCTGGGCGCGTTGGTGGCGGGGGTGGCTCACGAGATTAACACACCGCTGGGCTCCATCCACGCCAACGCCGATGTCTCGCGGCGCGCCCTCAATGTGGTCAAGGACAGTCTGGGCGAGACCAGCGTCTTTGTTTCCTCGTCCAAAAGCGGCCGCTTCCTGCGCGCGTTGCACATCCTCGAGGAGGCCAACACCACTACCCGCACCGCCACCGACCGGATTGTCGGGATCGTCCGCTCGTTGCGCAATTTCGCCCGCCTCGACGAGGCCGAACTCAAGACGGTCGATCTCCACGAGGGACTCGAATCGACCCTGACACTGGTCTACCACGAGTACAAGAATCGCATCAAGATCGTGCGCGACTACGGGCAACTGCCGCCGATCACCTGCTACCCGAACCAAATGAACCAGGTCTTCATGAACCTGATTGTCAACGCCATCCACGCGATCCCGAAGGAGGGGACGATCACCATCCGCACCCGGGCGTTGGACCAGCACTTCGAAGTGCGCATCGCCGATACCGGCGTGGGGATTGCGGAAGAGAATTTGTCCCGTATCTTTGACCCGGGGTTCACGACCAAGGGCGTCGGGGTCGGGACCGGCCTGGGTTTGTCGATCGTCTACAAGATCATTCAGGCGCACGGCGGCCGCATCGATGTCGAAAGCCGTGTCGGAGAAGGAACGGTCTTTACGATCACCTGCCCGGTGCGTGTCCCGGGTCTGCCGACCACCACTGACGAGCCGGCCACGACCATATGAACAGCGCCGCCAAGCCGCCGACGATCCTGCTGGTGGACGACGATGCGATCGTCACCAGCGCGATCGCCAATCTGCTCGAACTGGAGACGGATTACCGGGTGCTTTCGCATCACAACCCGGTGCAGGCGCTGGAGCTGGCGCGGCGCGAGCCGGTCGATGTCGCCATCAGCGACTTCCTGATGCCCGAGATGGACGGGCTGCAGTTTTTCCGCGAGTTGGCGAAGGTCGCCCCCGACGTGCCCCGCATCCTCCTGACCGGTTACGCCGACAAGGAGAGCGCGATCGCGGCGATCAACGAGGTGAACCTCTACCAGTACCTCGAGAAGCCGTGGGACAACGATCACCTGAAGATGGTTCTGCGCAACGCGATCGAGCATCGGACGATGCGGCAGCATCTCGGCGAGCGACTGCGGGAGCTCGATCTGGCGCTGCGCGATCGTGAGTCGCTGCGTCAATCGGCCGAGCGCTGGGAGCAGGAACTGGCGCTGGCGCAACAGGTGCAACAGTCGATCCTGCCGCGCCGTTTGACCGACCACGGACGATTCCGCTTCTACCACCGCTACTACCCGACCGGGCTTCTGGGAGGGGACTATTACGACATCGCCGTCAGGGGCGACGGGCAATTCAACGCGATCGTGGCCGATGTCGCCGGGCATGGTGTGCCGGCATCGTTGGGCACGATGCTGGTCAAGGTGATGTTCTGGGAGGCCTCGGAGCGCGGCCAGTGCTGCGACAAGATGCTGGCGGAGATGAACCGCCGGCTGGCGGCCTTCATGCCGCGGCACCAATTCGTCACGGCGTTCGTGCTCAACGCCGACGGGACCAGCGGCGCGGTGACCGGCGCGTCCGCGGGCGGGCCGCACCCGATTCTGATGTCGCGTGACAACGGCGCGCCGACGCGGCTGTGGGTGCTCAACGGGCTGCCATTGGGTGTGGTGCCCGATTCGCTGTACCGCGGCGTCGAGCGGGAGGACATTCGGCTGCGCCCGGGGGAGCGTATCCTGCTTTACACCGACGGACTCCTCGACAGCCGCATTGATTTGGGCGAGACATTCGACCCGCGCGAATTGGTCGGATTGGTGGACTCACTGCGCCAGCTGGACGGCGAGGAGTTGTTGGAACGGCTGGCGGCCGCGCGCGGAGTCGGCGGCCGCGCGCTGCCCGATGACGTGAATCTGCTGTTGATTGACTACGAGTAAGATCGCCGCGCGGGGCCGGGTTGACAGCAACCGGCAATCGGGGTATCTTCGCGCGACTTTCAAAACTGCAACGGAGAAGGATACCCGCATGCCGGCGGCACACGACAAACCAGAACGTCAAGTGGTCATGATCATTGACGATGAGCCGATGGTCATCCAGAGCATCAAGAACTTTCTCACCCTCGAGACCGACTACGAGGTTCTCGCATTCACCTCGCCTTTGGAAGCGCTCACGGCCTTGCAGGCGCGGCCGGTGGATGTCATCATCTCCGACTACCTGATGCCGGATCTCAACGGCATCGACTTCTTTCTCCGCGCCAAGGACATCCAGCCGCAGGCAACCCGGGTGCTGCTCACCGGGTACGCCGACAAGGAAAACGCCATCAAGGCGATCAACGATGTCGGGCTCTACCAGTACATCGAGAAGCCCTGGGAGAATGAGGACTTGCGGTTGGTGATCCGCAACGCCATTGAAAAGCGGCAACTGCTCAAGCGACTGGAGGCCAAAGTCGCCGAACTGGACCAGGCGTCCTCGGATTTGAAGGGGCTGTACGCTGACCTGTTGCGCGCCTTCAAGTAGCTCGGGCCGATACCACTGATGCGAACCGCGGAACTGATTGTCGGAGTCATCTGGCTCCTGACGTGCGGGATTGCGCGCGCCGGCGACGCCGACTCCAGCGGCGGCGTTCAGAAGCCGCCGCGCGACGCGCTTGATTATATCCTCGCGGTGCCGTCGGTGGCGCTGAAGGCGCCGTTCTGGGTTCTCGGCGCCGCGGTCTCCGGTCCGGTCGTGCTGGTTGAGGAATCGACACTCCCGCACCGCATCGAGCGCCTGTTTGCCTTTGACGATCCCTGGGGCATCTATCCGGTGGTGGGCTACAAAGCGCGCACCGGGTTGACGCTGGGAGCGGCCTATTTCACGCGGAGCGCCTTTGGCTCCGATATTCCGCTGTCGCTCCGGGGCACGTATTCGACCAACACCTATCGCTTCGCGGCGGCGCGTCTCGGCGATCGCCGGCTCCACGGCTCGGCCTACGGCGCAGCCGTCGATGGGGGCTGGCGTGCCGACACACGCGAGCGCTTTTATGGCATCGGTCCGGGGTCCTCGCGGAAAGATCAATCCAACTACGGTTACCGCGGCGGGTTCGCCGCGCTGCATCTGTACCGCGCGCTGGGCGAGCGCGGCGAAGTGTCGCTGTCGGGCGGATGGCGGCGCATTGATCCGGAGGACGGCCGTCTGCAGCGCATTCCACATGATCGGGATTCGATCGCGGCGCGGTTCGCCGGGCAGGACCTCTACGGCCTCTTCGAGCGGCTGGATCTGTATGACTTGGGCGCGCAAGTGGCCGGCGATTGGCGCGAGCGTCCGCCCTCGCCGTTGGGCGGCGGCGCCGCTGCCGTGGCGGTGACGTACACGATGGGGGAAGGTCGCGCCGACACGGCGGTCGGGTTCTGGCGCGTGCACGGCGACGTGTCGCACTTCTTCGAGTTGTTCCACGAGCGGGTGATCGGTGTCCGCCTGACCGCCGAGCATATCGAACCGGACCCCGGGACGCGTGTGCCCTTCTATGAACTGGCGAAACTGGGAGGGTCGCAGTTGCTGCGCGGCTACAAGACAGGGCGTTTCCGCGATCGGGGGTATGCCGCCCTGTCGCTGGAGTACCGCTGGCCGCTGTGGCGGCGCATCGATGCGCTGTTGCTTTCCGACCATGGCCGCGTCTTCCACGATCTGCTCAGGGACTTCGAATTCTCCGATTTCCGATCGTCGTACGGCGGCGGATTGCGGTTCTGGAATAACGCCGGGCATCTGGCCCTTCTGGTGGCCAAGGGCACCGACGAATGGGGATTCTACATCAACTTCGGGGACTCCTTCTAATGCGGCGCCTGCGGCGATGGATGATCGGGCTGGTCGGCGCCGTGGCGGCGGCCGCCGGGCTGGGATGCGCCTCCCGGGCGGAGTGGAGTCTGCTGGAACCGCCGACGGTCGCGCCGGAGTGGACGGACATCAGCGTCGATCCGCGCGAGCGCGACCCCAGTCTCTACTGGGACGCCGTGCATCAGAGTTCCTTCTATCTATTGGAGCAGTCGCTGGATCTGCCGCGGCAGCTCCGCAAGCTGACCGGCCGGATGCACGAGGCGGTCAACGCCGATGTCTTCGGCGAGATTCCCAATTCGAGTTGGTTTACCCATCGCCATGGCCGGACGCGTCTGAGCCGGGACGAGCTCCAGCGCGGTCCCAATCGGATCGCCGGCCCGGACACCGCCGGCGTCTGGACGATCACCCGCGCCAAAACCGAGGGCGTCACGCCAGGATTCTTCATTAAGGACGCGGCGGGCGAGACCTTCATTCTCAAGTTCGATCCGGCGGCGCATCCCGAGTTGGCCACCGGCGCGGAGATGATCTCCACCAAACTGTTCCACGCGTTCGGCTATCATGTGCCGGAGAACTACCTGGTCACGTTCGATCCGGCGCGGCTGGTGATTCGCGACGGACTGCAAGTCAAGGACTCAAGGGGGCGGCAGTATCCATTCACGCGCGAGGAACTAGAGCGGGTGCTGGCGAAGGTGGCGCGTCGTCCCGACGGCACGATCCGCGCCGTGGCCAGCCGTCTGTTGCCGGGCGCACCGATCGGACCGTTTTCCTACAAAGGCGTGCGTCGCGATGATCCCAACGACCGCGTACCGCATGAACATCGCCGTGAACTGCGCGGGCTGAAAATCTTCGCGCAGCTGACGAATCATTTCGACACCAAGGACCACAACTCGCTGGACGTCGTGGTTGAGGAGGACGGGCGCCGGTTTGTCCGTCACTACCTGATCGACTTCGGCTCCACGCTCGGATCCGACGGCGACGAACCCAAGTCGGTCTACAAGGGGTATGCCTACGTTCTCGATCTCGAGCAGGCGTTGGTGTCGCTGGTGACGCTGGGGCTGCGGCGCTGGGCATGGGAGGAGGCCGATCCGCGCGGGATCCCCGCGGCGGTCGGGTATTTCGAAAGCGACCTGTTCGATCCGCCGGGATGGAAGCCGCTGCATGCCAATCCGGCGTTCGACAACATGACGCACGCCGACGCGTTCTGGGCCTGCCGCATCCTGTCGCAGTTCACTGAAGATGATCTGCGCGCCTGTGTCGAGACCGCCGCGTACAGTGATCCGGCCGCGACCGAGTATTTGGTCAGGCATCTGTGGGTGCGGCGGAACAAGATTCTGGCGTACTATTACGCCAAGACCTCTCCGCTGGACGCGTTCACGCTTGACGACACCGGCGATTCCGTCACGCTCCGGTTTGTCGATCGGGTGATTGCCGACGGGGTGGGAGAGGGCGGCGCGATGGAATACCGATGGTCTCTCGACCGGGTGGCGGGCCGCCTCGGGTCGCAGGAGGGCGTGGCTTCGGCGCCGATCGTCGTCCTCGATGACACGGTTCGTTCGCGGCTGGTCGCGGTCGCGTCCAATTCCGGCGCCGGCCGGGAGCGCGTCTTCCGTCTCGATATTACCCCGCGCCGCGCCGGGGCCAAGGCCTGCAGCGTCTATCTGTATCTGGATCCCGTGCCGAATCTCTTCCGCATCGTGGGGCTGGATCGTCCCTCCTGACAATGCCTTAGCCGTCCCGGCCGCCGCGGTTGTCAAAACCTGACCGGTGTCGGGGAATTCGCTTGACTAAGTTAGGCCGCCCTAATAATCTCATCACCGCGGGAGCGACGCATGTCCAAGGCGCTGTCATCGAACATGGAGATGTACCTCAAGACGATTCTGCGTCTGGGGGCCGACGGGCAGCCGGTGCGGGTCAAGGCGATCGCCGAGGCGCTGGGGGTGACCATGCCCTCGGTGTCGGAGGCGCTGCGGTCGCTGCGGGCGCGGGGGCTGGTCCTGCATCCGTCCTATGGCGCGGTGCAGTTGTCGGCGCGGGGACGGCGCACAGCCGAGGCGATCAACCTGCGGTTTGAGATCCTGCAGCGCTTCTTCACCGATGTGCTGCAGGTTGCGCCGCGGACCGCCGCCCGCGACGCCTGCGAGATCGAGCATGTCATGGGGCCGGAGACACTGCAGCGGCTCACCGCCTTTCTCGACTACATGCAGCACTGCCGGATGGACATCTCCGGGATGATCGAGCACTTCCATGAGTATCTCGAACTGCGCCTGGCCGGCGAGCGTTGCCGCGACTGCGAGTTGGAAGCGACCTGCGAATTGGTCAAACGATGAGATTCCTCTCTTTTTTCGCCCATAAGTTAGGCATGCCTAACAATCGATCCCTGGCGCGGCCGCCCAGGGTGACGATTGTGTCTGGCGGCCGGCCGCGCCGACCCGGCGTGCGGCCCCCTTGCGTCCCGATGCGCCGGGTCCATCACCGATTGCTGGAGGTTGTGTGAACCGTATCCATCGTTTCATCCTGTTGGCCGCACTGTGGCCGCTTGTGCTGGCCTCACCCGCCACGGGCCAAACGCGCCCACCGCGTCCGGTCGTGCCGGGCGGCGTGACGGACAAACCCTACCTGAAGAACTTTGCCGGCGGCATCGCCCTCGGCGGCTACATGGACCACGAACTGTTCATGACCGACTCGACCTCGACTTTCACCACCCACCGTTTCATCCCGTTCATCTACGCCCAGCCGGTCGACTACATCCATGTGACCGCGGAAATCGAGTTCGAGTATGGCGGCTTTGTTCGCTCCGGCTCGGCCAGCGGCAGCGACAGCAACGGCGACGGCAACATCGACAAGATCAGCAACTCGACCACCGACGGCGAAATCAAACTGGAATTCGCCTTTATGGATTGGGCACTGGCCGACGCGTTGAACGTGCGCGCCGGACTGCTGCTGACACCCCTTGGGCGCTTCAATCTCAATCACGATTCGCCCCTCAATGATCTGACCAACCGTCCGACGGTGTCGCGCCAACTGTTGCCGACGACGCTTTCGGAGGCGGGCATGGGGATTTACGGCGCCTTCTATCCGCAGGATTGGGTTGTGGGGTATGAACTTTACTTGGTCAACGGGTTCAATCAGAAGATCATCGACAGCAAGCAGCAGCTGCGCGTGCGCGGCGGGCGCGGCTCGCACAAGACCGACAACAACGAGAACAAGTCGTTGGCCGGGCGTGTCTCGGTCTCACCGGCGCTGGGCGTCGATCTGGGGCTATCGGGCCACTTCGGCAAATACGACAACGCCGGAGAGCGGTCGCTGTCGATCGCGGCGCTCGATGTCGATCTGCAACGGGGTCCGTTGCAGCTGCTGGGCGAGGGCGCGCTGGTCTCGGCCGATGTGCCGGACGGCAGCCCGACCGCTGAGTCACAGATTGGCTGGTATGCGCAGGCCGGCTATCACTTTGGATTTGGCGCGATTCGCCGGTACCCCGAATCAGTGTTCACCGGCGTGGTTCGTTGGGACCGTGTCGATTACGACTCCGACCGCGACGGCGACGATGAGCAGACAGCCACTCTCGGGCTGAATTTCCGCCCGGTGGAAATGACGGTGGTCAAGGTCGACTATAGCTGGAACTGGAGTCGCAAGGTCGGGCTGGAAACCTGGTCGAAGCCGGCGAAGCTGTTCAGTCTTTCGCTGGCCACGTATTTCTAGGATCATGATCAACGCACCCTGGAAACTATGACCACACACATCAGCCGCCGCCGTCTTCTGAGCATGGGGCTTCTGGCCGCTGGCGCGCTCGCCTGTCCGCGTGCGTTGACCGCCTGGGCGGGTTCGACGGGCCGTGCCACCTTCCGTCGCCCACTGTGGGCGATGGGCGGATGGAGTCACCTGGAGGCGGTGGCCGAGTCGCCGCAGGCCGGCGAGGCCGCCTTGACGGCGATGGCCGATGCCATCCGTCGGATCGACCAGAGTTTCTCGGTCTTCGATGCGCGCACCCCGCTGTCGCGCTTCAATGCCGCCGACACGCTGACGGTCGCTATCGATGACCCTGTCGTGCTGGATGCAATCGACCGCAGTCTGCGGTGGTCTGCGGCGCTGGAGGGACTGTTTGATCCCACCATTGAGCGCCTGATGAAGCGTTGGGGATTTCGCGATGAGTCCGCCGGTGTGATTCGCCCGCCGGCGGATCAGCGCGATTGGAATTACCGGGGCGTGGAATGCGATGTGTGCGGTGGCGTGATCCGGCGCGAATCGGCCCGCCTCGCCATCGACTCCGGCGGTTGGGCCAAGGGGCTGGCCGCCGAGGAGGCGGCCAATGCGGGATTGCGGGCCGGAGCGGTCGAGGCGCGCGCCAACTGCGGCGGCGACATTTTTCGCGCCGCGAACGATGCCGGACCTTGGACATGCGCAATCCGCGACCCGCGCGGCCAGCGCAGTGAACCGGTGTTGACCGTGCGGCACCGTTTCCGTACCGCCGCGACATCGGCTGTCTATGAGACTTACCGCGTTGACGCGACCGGACACCGCCACGGGCATCTGATGGACCCGCGTCGCGGCGCGCCGTCCGTCTCCGACCTCCTGTCGGTGACCGTGTTCGCCAACGACGGACTGATGGCCGACGCGACATCGTCGGGGCTCTATGTCATGGGCATGGCCGACGCGGTGCGCTGGTTGAATGGACGCAAGGATGCGGCGGCGGTCCTGATTCATCGCGATCACAAAGGCGGATTGTCAGGGGTGCGCGTGATTGGCCCGCTGGAGGTTGAGCCGGTATGACGCGCCGTTGGCCCTGGATTGTGACGCTGGCCGTATTGCTGACCGTGACGGCGTCGTCGGCGGAGGAGCCGCCCACCGAGGAGGAGATCGGCGCGGTCGAAGTACTGGCCTCGGAGGCGGAGGCGCTGACGGCGATCTTTCCCGATGCGGACTCGGCGCAACCCGGGCTTCTGCGTGTCGAACCGGCCGTCGCCGCCGATCTGCACGCCCGCCTCGGCGGGGAGATCCGTGACACCGCGTTTGTCTTCTACCGAGTCTTCGAGGCCGGTCAATCCGTCGGTTGGGCGGTGGTCGGGGAGGAGAAGGGGAAGTACCGTCCCATTACCTACATGGCCGGGATCGACACCACGCTGCGGATCGTCGATGTCCGTGTGCTGATCTACCGCGAAAGCCGCGGCGGTGAGATTCGGCACACCCGTTTTCTGAAACAGTACCGCGGAAAGTCGCTGGAGTCGCCGTTGCGCATCAATCGCGACATCGTCAACATCACCGGCGCCACGATTTCGGTCAACGCGCTCAACGTCGGTGTGCGCAAGGCGCTGGCGGTGGCGGCGATCTTGCAGGAAGGGAGCCCTACGCCATGATTGCGCTGCGACTGCGGACGCTGCCGGCGGTGTACCGGGTAACCATCGCCGCCTTCATTCTGGTCGGTCTGGTCGGTTATGCCGCCGGATTGGCGTTCGTGTATCATAACACCGGAATGGCGGCATCCGGCATCTCCGATCATTACCACGGCAACGAGGAAGAGCTCAAGTTCGGCAAGTCGACGGCGGAGATGCTGGGCATCGTCCACACGCATCTTCTGGGTATGGGGCTTTTGTTCTTTCTCGTGGCGCTGCTCTATGCCGCGACCGATGGTTCGGACCGCCTGAAAACGTTCTGGGCGGCGGAAACGTTGTTGTCGCTTTTGACAACCTTTGGCTCGCTGTGGCTGATTGCGTTGGGTTGGTCTGGCATGGTCTGGCTTTTGTATCCCAGTTCCGTCCTGATGGTGATCGGCTATCTGCTCATGTCGATTTCGGTCCTCTGGCATTCGCTGACCCCTCGTTCAGACTCCGAGGGCGCCCCGTCTGGGCGTTGACAGTCGCCCTCATGCGAGTGGGGCGGCGCCCACACCACTATGGGGCGTCTCCCTCTGAAATCCCGACCTGCCCGGCCCGGGCTGTGCGGATTGCGCACAGTCGGTCGGGAAATCGGACTCTAAGGGGTTGACTTCGTTCGACTCCCGGTGTTGCTCAAAAACTTGTCAAATTGGGCAGTCCGGTTGCATGGGCCCCGGATGTCTGCTGATTGCAGCAGAGAACACGAGTCGCCGTAACCAAGGAGGTCCGTTTGAAGCGAAATCGCAACCCATGGCAAAAAGCCGGCCGGTGGTTTGTAGGCGCGACGTTTGTCGCCGCGTTTGTCGCCAGCGTCTTTCTGCTGTCTGGGTGCGGTGATCAACCCACCTCACCCGTTTCCGGCACGGGCGCCGACGCGTTGCAGTACGTCGACCAGATGCACGGCGACAGTTTCTTCGCCTCCGACGCCGGCGGTTCCGCAAAACTGCTCAACGGGGTGTTCCGCGCGCTGGACATGCTGCTGGTCGGCGCGGAGGGAGGAATGCTCAGTGTCGATCTGGGCGGCCTGACAGCCAGTCTGGATGTTCCGGCGGCGGCGCTTACCGGCGATGCCCTCATCGTCATGAATGTGGCGCAACTCCAGACGCCGTGGGGCGAGGCAACCATTATTGACTTTGCCCCGGATGGCCTGGTCTTCGGCACGCCGGCGCGTTTGTCGCTTGAGACGAGTCGTCCCGACGGCGACCAGTTGCGGCTGTTCTGGTGGAACCCATCGACGGAACGTTGGGAACTGCAGGAGACCTGCACCGTATCGGGCGGCCAGGTCAGCTTCTCGATTCATCACTTCTCCAAGTACGGGATCAGTTAGACCGACAGTCCCGTTGCCCGGGTCGTGCGCCGCCATCGATGATCGGTGAACTCGCAATGCGGCGAGCGCCCCGGGCTCTGCGGACGAGCGGCTCACATCCGCGGCTGATTCCGGGAGAAGGCGTCGGGCGCGATGAACCGGCCGACCTCGTCACTGGCGAGTTCTGCGACCAGCGGAGACTGAACGAACCGGGCGCGCACCTGCGGGTCGCCGATGCCGGCGGCAATCTTGCCGATCAGCGCGATGGCGCGTTCGCGGCAGGCGGCGCGGAGGCGGTTGGCGCGGGCGGAGCGCGCGCCAAGAATCGCCAACCGCAATTCCCACCAGCGGTATCCGGACTGCCGCGCCAGCCGCAGCGCCTGCCGGAGTTCGGAGGCGGTCGCGCGGCAGGAAGCGGCAGTGAAGTGGCAGCGAAGCCGCCCATACCATGCCCAGAGCACGTAGTAGACCAGGCCGACTGCGCGGGCCTCGTCCAAGACGCGGTCCCAGGTTCGTTGGGCTCTGGATGCATCGCCGGTCATGGTGACGCGTTCGGCGTCAAGCAGCGCGGCGTAGAGCGCAAACTCGCGAGAATTGGCGCGGCGCGCCGCCGCGGTCGCGCTGCGCAGGAGCCGTGGCAGCGGCCGTGTGACACCGGCCAGCCAGTGGAGATGCGCCCGCCGCACCTGACACTCCGCCTTGAGTTCCTGATCGCCCGACTTCAGCGCAAATTGGAGCGCCTGCTCGTAGCGGCGGTGCGCCTCGGCCCAGTCACCGAAGTCGCGCGCGAGATCACCCAGGTTGCCGGCGGTGTATGCGGCCGCATGGCCCTCGCCAATGGCGCGCAGTTCCGTCTCAACTTCCTCATACGCCTCGCGCGCCTGTTCGTAGGACGCGCTGTGCCGATGGAGGTTGGCGAGATTGCCCAGACTGTAGGCGCGGTGGCGGCGGATGCCGATGCGGTCGAAAATCGCGAAGGCCCGCGCATAGTGGCGACGGGCTTTGTGCAGTGCGCCCATTTCCTCCAGCAGGATACCCAGATTGTTAGCCACCTGGCCGCGCCGGGCCGGGGCGCCGCGACGGCCCAGTGCGCGCAATGATTGCTCAAAACAACGGCGCGCCTCCGACAGGCGGCCGCAGCTCCAGTGGAGCAGGCCGAGCGCGTTGTGCGCATCCGCAAGCAGGCCGGGATTGTGCGCGTCGCCGAGCAGATCACGCGCCTGCTCGAGCGCCCGCAGGGCCGCGGTTGAGCGTCCGGTGCGTCGACAGGTTTCGCCGTAGAGGTAGGCCGCCTGGGCCGTCAGCAGAGCATCCGGCGGGCGATGGGCATCGTGCAGAACGGCACGGGCCTCGCGGCCCGACCGATCATAGTGGCCGGCATACCAATCCATGCGCGCCGCTTCCAGGCGATGATGCGCCGCGCGCCCATATTCGCCGGCCCGCGCGGCGAGCGATGCCAGGCCCTGATGCAGTTTACGGGCCTCGTCGTACTGTCCGCGCAACGCCAGCAGTCCCACCCAGTCATCGAACAGACCGACCTCGCGAGCGGTCAGCGGGCGGCGCGGCAATCGTATGGTGGATGCGTCGTCATAGCGGCCCTGCGTGGCCAGGATCGCCCGGCGGGTCCACGTGGAGGCCTTCTCCAACATCCAATGGCGGGCGGCCCGTTTGGACGCGCGCGCCAGCCATTGTGCCGATTGTGGTCGCCGGGCGGCGTACAAGTGATCCCCGATGGCCCCCGGATCCGGGTTGGACATGGCGCGGAGCGCCGCCGCAATCCGTCGGTGCCACTGCTCGCGCAGTTCGTGCGACATGGATGAATAGACCGCCTCGCGGCATCCGCGGTCGAGGAAGGCCACCCGCTGCCCGTCACCGCCGTCGAGGCATTCGATCATCATCTGCGATTGCAGATGCGCGACCGCATCGCGCACTTCGGCCGGCGACAAGTCGGCGCACAGCATTGCGATCCCGTCGACCGGCGCCGCGGGACCCCAAAGGGCGATCGCGCGCGCCGCCATTTTGGCCGGTGACGGCAATCGGTCGAAGCCCTGCAGGTAGTAGGCGCGCAGGCCATCGGGAATGCGTGCGGCGGCCGGATCTCGCAATCGCCAGACTCCCCCGCGGCCCGGCGAGCGTGTCACCGCCTGTGTCCGTTGCAGCGACACAAAGAACTGGCGCGCCAGGCGCGGCACGCCCTGTGACCGCGACAGCAGGAATGACATCAGCTCTCTGGCCGGCCGGTCCGGCGACATGAGATTGCCGATGAATTCAGCGAACTCTTCAGCGGGCAGCGGTCCGAGATGGATGACGGTGTCCGTTTCAGCGTCAGCGTGGCCGCCGCCACAGTCGATTAGTATCCACCGCGGCCGACAGGTCGCGGCCAAATGCCTGATCACGAGTCGGTCGAGCACGCCGGCGGTTTCGTACCCCTGCACGATGACAAGCGCCGCGGGCAACCGCAGAGTCTGCAAATGGCGGCCGATGGCATGGGCGGCGGTCTCAGGGTCGGTCCAGGACAATTGTCGTCCGTTGGGGTCGCCCGATTCCCACAGCGCCGCGCGGACCTCGGAAGGCCACTTCTCGGGCAACGATGCCTGCGCACCCAGAAGTCGCCGCAGCAGCAGGCGGCACCCGCCGAGAGGATGCGCGCTCTCGGACTCGCTCAGGTCGATACGTATTGTGACGGCTCGTTCATCGGTGTGTGAACCGGAGGTGAACTGCCGAAGGAATCGTCCCCAGTCCGCGCCGGGCGCCACTGCCAGCCGGATGGCGCGCTCATCGCGGATCCATGCGTCCACCAGCCGCCGCATCGCCTCGGGATGCTCCACGATGTTGTCGGTGTCCGACGCGCTGCGGACAGTCCCCGGAGGGACGGGAACGAAAACCGGTGTCGGGCGGCGAACGTTCTTGAGACGGACAATCCCGGAGTGGCGGAACCAATACGCGGAGGCGCCGTCGCGGACCATTGCGTCGACGAGCGTTGTCCCGGATGCGGCGCGGGCCGCCAGGCGGGCGGCCAAATTGACCCGCTCGCCCAGCGCAGTGAATTCACGACGGGAAGTGTTTCCCACGAAGCCCGTCAACGCGGTGCCGGCGGCAATCCCGATGCCCACGCGCAGACCCGGCCAGGTGGGCCGGGCTTCGCGCACGCGCGCGTGTAGCGCGGCGGCGCAATGCAGGGCCCGGTCGATGTCGTCCGCGCGGCTGACGGTTGCGCCGAAGAGGAACAGCAGCTTCTGCCGGGGGCCGGCAGGATCGCTGCGCGCCCACAGTCCGTCATGGGCGACGACCGTTTCCTGCGCGCAGGACAGAATGAATTCCAGTTGGCGTGCGGACGTCGCCGGATCGGCGCGCAACGCCGGGCTTTGCCAATAGACGAACAGGGATACGACGCGGCGGTGCTCGGTGCTGCGTGTGGGATCGAATTCGGCCAGCGTTTCGAGCGTGTGCAGTGGCTCTCCCACGAAGCGCAGCAAGTTGGTTGGATCGCGGGGCGGGCGCGGCGGCGGGGGCGGTGCATCCATGGCCGCGTTGCCACGCTGGCGGAGCTCGAAGAGTGACGGCCCGATGCGCCGGGCCGCCGCGCGATCGATGCCTTCCAGATCACGAGCTCTGCCCCAATAGCAGATCTGTCCGGCGCTGGCATCGGCGGCCGCCATCGCGCGGGTGACGGTCTTACCCCAGACGAAATGCTCGCGTCGGCCGTCGGCGCCGCCGGCCACGCCTTCGCGCCACGGTCCATGGGCCAGTCCCAGGCGCAGTTTCAGTGTGCGCAAGTGACGGCGATGCCGGATGGCGAGAAGCCGCATGGCGTGAGCGCTCCGCAACGCCCGCGCCAGTCCGTCCGGCGCCGATGGGGTGTCGTCGAAGGCCGCCAGCAGGGCATCGCCGCCAAACTTGAGGATGTCGCCGCCTGTCTGGTGCGCGGCATCGACGAGGTCGCTGAAAAGCGCGTTGAGTCGTATCGTCAGTTCTTCGATACCGCGGGTGCCGGCGCGGGCTTGCGCCGACTCCGTCAGACGGGTGAAGCCGGCAATGTCGACAAACAGAACGGCGCCGCGTACGCCGCGCACATCGGCGGCATTGTCCCAGTCCCACAATCGCCGGGCGACCAGCGCCGCCACGCCCGGAGTGGGCGGCGTGGGGCTCATGCGAGGATGATCCTCAGGGCGTACAGTTGGAGGAGATGGAGCACCTGATCGGCGTAAAAGGCCTGCTTACTTTCGGGAAACCGACGGCCCTTGATGTAGTCCTGTATCCAATGGAGCGTGAAGATGACGGAGAGTCCCGCGGCGACGGTGGTCACCGAGGCGCGCAGCGCGCCGGTCCAGAGAGTGTACTGCCAGATCGCCAGTGCCACACAGGTCACGTACACGATGACGTGGGCAGACAGTACGCGCGGTGATTGCGCCTTGTCCGCCGCCATCCGGTCGGACTGCAGGGCAAAATCGCCGGTCAGGTGCGCCAGGAGGAGGTACCACAGCAGGTCCATGCGGTCACCTCAAGGGTTCAACGCCCCGGCCGAGCGGCAAGGTGATGACAAAGCGGGCCCCGCCGCCGGCGCGGGTGCCGGGGGTGATCGTGCCTCCGTGTTCCTGAATAATACGTGCGATTGTCAGGAGACCGAATCCGTGGCCGGTCGGCTTGGAGGAGACGCGCTCCTTGAACATGCGCGGCAGAACGTCTCGCGGAATCCCCGGGCCGTCGTCCTCCACCACCAGCATCGCGCATTCGCGCTCGGCGTCGTAGTGGGTCGACACAAAAATGGTGTGATGATTGTGATCGCCCTCGGCCAGCGCATCGGCCGCGTTAAGCATCAGGTTGTAGAAGACCTGTTGCAGCCCCGACGCATCGCACTCCAGCGGCGGGATGCCCTCGGCCCACTGCGTCTGAATGACCGCCTTCTTCATCCGTTTCTGCGGGCGGAGGAAGGCGATCTGATTTTCGAGGAACTCATTGAGTTGGATCTCGGTCTTCTGGCCGGCCGGATGGCGCGAGCGCAGGAGATTGTCGGTGAACAGCGCGACCTGCGCAAGCGCCTGCTGGATGCTGGCGAGCGCGCGTTCGGCCGGCGGCGGCACCGCGCCGCCCAAAAACATCGGCAGGAGCTCGACATTGCCCATTAGGACTGCCAGGTAGTTGTTCAACTCATGGGCAATTTCGCCGGCCATCTCGCCTTTGAGCGCGAGGCGTTCGCGGTCCAGAGCGCGCGATTGCAGCGCGCGCATCTCGGTCTGATCCTCGAGAATCCACAGTCGCGCCGGGCGTCCGTCGCCCGTGTCGGCGATCGGCACCGCCGTCACCACGCAGAATATCTGATCGCCGTCGACGCCTTCCAGCTCGAGCTCCGATTTCCACGTCGCGCCGGCCTCCAGCCGCGCACGCGCCTCGGCGACCACGCCGGGATCGGCCGGCTGCAGCCACTCCCAGAACGATCGCTGGCTTGGGTGCCCGAACAGGCGCTGGGCCGCATGATTGGCCAGTTGGATCCGGTTCTGCGGATCGGTCACGATGATCGGGTAAGGCGCGCAGGCCAGCACCCGCTCCCGGTAGCGCAGCGACGCTTCCAGGCGCAGGCGGGCGTTCTCCAACTCCCGTGTCTTGGCTTCCAGGGTTTCCAGCCGCCGCACGTCGGCCTCGCGAACGCGCTGGCTCATGATGCGCATGATGCGTTCGGCGATGCTGGGGTGCTGCGGCAACAACTCGAAGAATCGGGCGCGGGAGAGCACAAACACCTGGCAATCCGTTTCGCAGATGGCGGTGGCAAAGCGCGGGGTGGAGTCGAACAGGGCCATCTCGCCGATAACTTCGCCGCGTCCGCGTGTGGCCAGTACCTCCGACTTGCCGCCGCTGGTTTTAAGAATCTGCACCGTGCCTTTGCGCACGAAGTAGATCGCATCGGCGCGCTCGCCCTCGGAGAACAGCACCGTTCCCGCCGGGCAATCGCGACGGTCCATGAAACCACGGATCGCGCCGAGCATGTTGTCCGGCAGTCCTTCGAAGATATCGACCGACTGGAGGGCGATGTGTCCGGTGTCCTGCAGCCCCATGTTTGCCCCGTTTCGTCGCGCGACGCCGCGCGGTAACTCACTTCTTGTAGTATCGGCACCGCCGCGATACTGTTGAACGGCAATTGCTAAGGGCCGGCGCCTCCCCGGGCGGCGGGGTGTTGTCGATTCAGCATGGCAATACGACCGCGCCGGTCATACATTTCCACGCCGGCGCGCCACTTGCGCATGCATCCGGCCGCCGTCCAAACCGAACAACTTCAAGCCGGATTGTCACAATTCGCGGCGCCAGTCTGACAAAAGCCGGCTTTCATCGTTGCCGGATTCTGTCAACAAGTGTACTGTTGGCCCGGTCTTGGTTCTCGGACCGATTTGGGCCGCCGATAAAAGACGGTGGATGGCAGGGTCACTCAATCGAGGGGGAATCCGATGAACCGCATGCTCTGCGCCGTTGCCCTCGTTCTATTTCTGGGTTTCGTCGGTTTATCCGAAGCCGCCGTTCTCTCCGGACGGGTTGGTGTGTCCAGTTATCTCTGGGAGCGCAGTGAGCTGGATTCCAGCGACACGCGCCATTGGCAGAACAGCGGCACGCTCGGACTGCGTTTGGGACGAATTGCGCAGCAGGACCTCGAGATCGCAACGACCATGCGCGGGCGCTTCGATTCGCGCGGACAGGGCGACAACGTCGACGACTACCGCGTCTATGATCTGTACGCCCGTTGGCGGAAGATCGCCGGGGCCGCCGACGCCACGCTGGGGCGTCACCGGATCAGCTGGCCCGCCCGGTCGCTGGCCATCGACGGCGCCTCGGCGGATGCCCGGGTGTGGAAGGGCTGGGAGGTCGGCGGCTATGTCGGTTCGCTGGCGCCCGAGGACGGGCGGTTCAAGCCGGCCGATTTCGATGAGGGCCACGCGGTCGGGGCGCGTCTGGGACGGCGTTGCCAGACGCTCGGCACGATGTTCCTCAGTTTCCATGAAATTCGCCGCATCCGGCACTACGGCGATACCGAAGTTGACAATCTGGCGGCGCGCGAGTTCGGGCTGGACTGGCGCCGCTCGATCCCGCGCTTCGGTTCGCTCTACGTCAATCTGATCTACGACGAGCCGCGCATGCGTCTGCAGCGCGCGCATCTGTCGGCGCGTTGGGATGCTTCCCGGCAGGTCAGTCTGCAGGGACAGTTCCGCTTCCGCCGTCCGAGCATCGCCTACAACTCGATCTTCTGGGTCTTCGGCGAATCGGACTTCACCGAGGGGCGTCTGCGCATTCTCTATCGCGTCCATCGGGACTGGACGGTGACCGTGGGCGGCGCGCTGGTCGAACTGGGTGAGGATAACTCGCAACGCCTCGATCTGGGTGTCTCGCACCGGTACTTCGCGCTGATGCTGCATGGCAAAGGCGGGGCCGCCGGATCGACCATCGGAATTTCCGGCGACGCCATGTATCCGCTCAATGACCGCTGGACGGTCCGCGGCGGATCGCACTACTCCTCCTATGAGCTGATCGAGGAACAGGACGAAGCGAACATCGAAGCGTCGATCTGGGGCGGGGTGCGCTGGCAGTGGATGCCGCAATCGACCCTCGACGTGGAGGCGCAGTTTCTTACGCAGGACATCAAGACGATGTCCACGTTTGCCGGGGACGAATCGGATTTTCGTCTGATCGCGCGATTCTCCTGGTGGTTCTTCAACCGTCTCGGCGGCCAAAGTTGAGCCGGCGGTTGCGGGCGGACCCGTCACGGAAGGGTGGGCGACGATGAAACGGCAGATACTCACAGCGATGATGGTGATGGCGGCGGGAGGCATGATCTTCGCGTCGCTTGCGACCGGCTCCAAGACGCCGACCATCCCCTTCGATCATAAAAAGCACATCGAGGAGGTCGGAGCGGCCTGCCTGGATTGCCACAAGGAGGCCGGCTCGGCCACCACGGCGGTCACCATGCTGTTGCCGAAGGTCGAGGACTGCTACGGTTGTCATGAGCCATCGGAGGTCAACTGGACGGTGCCGGCCGATGGTTCCTCGCCGTGGCCGACCGCGCCGCGCGAACTGACTTTCGACCATGCCAGGCACATGGCGCAGGGGTTGGAATGCGCCACCTGCCATGCCGGTGTCGAGACGGCCACCAAGGCCCCCTCCGAGGCCCTGCCGCCGATGGAACTCTGCACCGATTGCCACAACGAGCGCGAGATGAAGGACGATTGCGGCGTCTGCCATTCGCAGGTGCAGTTGCTGCGTCCGAAGGACCACGTGGCCGATTGGACGCTCGATCACTCCATCGCGGCGCGTGGCGACGCCCGTTCCTGCGAGAGCTGCCACCGCGAGAGCTACTGCTCCGAATGCCATGAGGGAGCGGCGCTCGGGCTGGCGGTGCGCAACAAGGAGGGCGCGCCGGTTGACCGCCTCGGGCCGCTGGCGCCGGCGCATGAAGGCAACGACATCCTGCTTTTGCAGCGCGCCCACACGCTCAACTACCGCTGGACGCACGGCAGCGATGTGCGCGCCAAGACGATGGATTGCGCCGTCTGCCATGAAACCGAGTCGTTCTGCAATGCCTGCCACAACCCGGAGAACGATGCAAGCCGTCATCGTCCGGTCTGGCACGATCTGGCCGACTTCAAGTTCTACACCCACGCCGACTTTGCCCGGCGCGACATCGAGGTGTGCGCCGGATGCCATGAGCCCAGCGGCGCCGACCCGTCGTGCCTGCAGTGCCACCGCACGATCGTGTCGCCGCATCCCGATGGATTCCTGCAGGATGTCAAGGGATCCTGGCACGATGACCGCGACGCCGTCTGCTTTGTCTGCCATGAGAACGGCAGCCGGACACCGGGTGTGGGATTCTGCGGCAAGTGCCACGGGCGGGACGCGGATTGACCAACGAGTTGTTTGTTGATGATGGCGATCACGAAGTGAGTTGTCAGTTAACGGGGGAAAGGAGCACAGCATGAGGAACTGGTTGAAAGCCCTGGCGCCACTGGCGATATGCGGCCTGCTTCTGGGCCTGGCCAGTTGCGAAGGAGACGAGGGACCGGCGGGGCCGCCCGGAACGGCGCTCTGCATGGACTGTCACACCGACGATTTCACCATGGCCAACTACCTGCGGCCGATCCAGGATCAGTACGCGATCTCCGGGCATAACATGAGCGACACTTATGTCCGCCGCGGCACCGACGCCAGCCCCTCGTGCTCGAAATGCCACACCACCGAGGGGTTCCAGCACTATGTCGCCACCGGCGAGGAGCTGCCGCTGGAGGAATCATCGCACATCAGTTGCTTCGCCTGCCATGCCCCGCACACTTACGCGGACTTCAGCCTGCGCGTTACGGCTGCCATTGACTTGAATTATGGCGGTAAGTATGACCGAGGCTTGAGCAATACATGCGCCGTTTGCCATCAGGCGCGCCCAACCGACCCGTCGGTAGACTCGCCAAATCCAATTACTGTCACCCGCTGGGGCCCTCATTACGCTCCACAAGCCAACGTACTGTCCGGCCAGGGTGCGTATGAGTTCCCGGACATCATCTACGAGGCCGATGCGGCCCACCGCGCGATTGCCGACGGGTGCGTCGAATGCCACATGGCAGAACTACCCGATAACGTGATCGCCGGCGGACATAGCTTCGCAATCAACTATGAATCAGGTGGCAAGGTGATCATAAACTCCAAGGGCTGCTCATGTCATGGATGGGCCAGCGACACGACTGCGACGCGACTAACGAGAGAATATCAAGACTCGTTTGAACAGGAGTTGAGCGAGTTGGGTGACTTGCTGGCGGATCGAGGGTGGCTTTCAGCGGATAGGGAGTATGCCTCGCGCGGAGCGGGGGCGCCACCGCCCGGCGAGCCAAGGGGTGCGGTCTTGAACTACCTCTTGCTTCGGCACGATAAGAGCAGGGGAGTTCATAACAAGAAGTATGCTGAATCCGTGCTGGCAGCGACGAAAGCTTGGGTAATGTCTCATTGACTTAGCAACGAATTGAACTGGACGCACTGGTTCGGACGGGCTGTCCTCGCGGACAGCCCGTTTTGCAATTCGCATGTATCCCGGATTGAGTGGTTGCAAAAAGCGCTTGACATCCTCGCTATAAGACTTGATTCTGTCACCAGTACAGACACTGAGCGCTCGCGTCGGACATTGGGGCGCGGGTGTGCCACGCAGCACAAAAGGATTCCACACTTGCAGTTCATGCTACGAGCAGATAGCCAAGTCGCCGCTAGCTGTGTGGAGGGACACCCGCATGATGGCTTACGTGGATACGACGGCGGCTGACGAACGCTTTGCTTGCCCGCGAGCACTTGTTGGTTGCGGTCGAAGTGAGGAACAGGTCAATGGAATCGCAATCATTCGTGATTGTGGCACGGAGTGATGTGAGGCGCAGGGGAATAGCGAGTTCAGCGTTGTCAGTAACGCGGTATTGTCCGATCAAAGGGCCTTCGTGTGATGTCAGGAGAATCCAAAAGTGGAGGCTGTTATGCGGCGTTTATTCATGCTGAGTGCCATCACGATCTGTCTCATGCTCGGCAGCGGCCAATCCGCTGGCGCGCAGGAGTTCCAGTGCGGGGCTATAACGCCGCAATCGGACATAGAGTTTGAACAAGAGCGCGTCGCGAAGGGATGGGACTACCCTTGGGCGCCACAAACCGCAGGTGCGGTCACTCTGCCTGTCACATTCCATGTGATTCGGCGCTCGGACGGGTCCGGGGGGCTGGAAGAAGTAGATTTGTCGGTCGCATTGAATTACCTGAATACTGCCTTCGTACAAGTTGGTTTCCAGTTTTATCAGTATGGCGATGTCAATTACATTGATGACGACCTTGCTTACCATAGCGACGACCCTGCACTTATCTATGACCGAGCGGCAGGCACAATTGTGCAGGATGTAATCAACGTCTTGTGGACGCCAACGCTCAGAGAGGGTGACGCGTATCCGTACCGCGAGTACATTTTTCATGAGAGCAGACTCGCAGCGTCACCGAGGTATCCTAGTGTTTTTGCGCATGAGATGGGGCATTTCTTTGGGCTCTCTCATACGCATGGCCCTTGCAACACGCTTTGCGGAGGTGTCAAAGAGTGCCCGGATGGGAGCAATTGCGCGACCGCAGGCGATTTCCTCTGCGACACGCCTGCGGACCCAATGCTGCTAGGTAAAGTCTCTCAGCCACCCAATTGTGAGTATGACGGCTCGGACGCGGCTCCGGCGGCATGCGGCCCAACACCATATGCGCCTCCTGTCCGAAACATCATGTCGTACTCCGTCTGGACGTGCATGGATGAGTTCTCTCCAATGCAGATCGCAAAGATGTGGTACGTTTTGCAACACAGATACGCGTGCGGTCTTACAGGATCACGCACGATTCTCGTACCTCAGGACTACGCATCGATTCAAGAGGCGGTAGACGCAGCCAAGGTCTGCGATACAGTGCTGGTCGCGCCCGGCGCTTATTCAGTGACCACGGGCAACAACATCGACTTTGGAGGCAAACGGCTGGTTGTGATGTCGTCAGCCGGTGCTTCTTCAACTATTATTACGGTCTCGAACGAGACTGCGTTCGTTCTTGAAAACCACGAACCCGACGGCTCCGTTATCCGGGGCTTTACCGTTCAAGGCAGCGGGGGAATGAGAATCAAGAATTCCTCACCCTTGGTTGACAGCTGTTACTTCATTGATTGCGCTCCGATTCATGTGACGGGCGAGCTTTCATACCCCAAGATATACGACAGCCGCTTCCAGGAGTGCAGCGGCAGTTTGTGGGGCGGCGCCATTCTCTTCCTGCAATCGGGAGGGGAAGTGAGGGGCAATCTTTTCCTCAACAACTATTGCTATGGGAAGGGTGGAGCTGTCTGCGTTGTCAATGGCCTCGAAACCTCGACTATAGAGGTAGAATTGGCATTCAACACGTTTGTAGGGAACTCTTCGAGTAATTCCGGCGGCGCTGTCTGGCTAATTCAAACCAGCGGGACGACGCATGTGCACAACAACACTTATGTGATGAATGACTGCTCTACGACAGCGCGATTCCCCTGCGTAATGGGGAGCGAGGAAGACTATTCCGAGCCCGGCGCGTGGATTACCGTTGAGAATGAGATTCTCACGAACAATCTAACATATGCAATGTGTAAGACTGGCTACCCGACTTGGGGTGCCGTTGACTGCAATTTCTGGCAGAATGCACTTGGAGATTTCAACCCGGCAGGCGTCGTGCAACAAGTTCCGGGAGGAACTCTCACCGCACTGGATCCTATCTATTGCGACTTCGAGGGCAGCGATTACTCGCTGTCGTGGGAATCACCATGCGTCGGGAAGGGGGCGAAGGGGGTGGGCTGCGGGCCTGCTCCGATTCTGCTCACCCCACCAGATGGCAGCAGAACAAGTTCGGCGACCCCTCTGCTGGATTGGACTGACGGCGAGACTAGTAGCCCACAGCAGTACTTCACCTACGGCGTGCAGGTTGACGATGACGTGGCGTTCTCGCTCCCGACCATGACGTCCACGGACTTGGAATCGTCCCACTGGAATGTGTCACCGGGCCTGGCGGATGGCGTGTGGTACTGGCGTGCGCGGCAGAAGTTCAATGCTGTCGGTGACCCAGAGTTAGGCATTTGGAGTCGGTGGTCGGAGGCGCGTTCCTTCCAGAAGTTCACCAGTGGCGGAGGAAACCCGTCGTGCCCGGTGCTGTTCGTAGAAGTCGGAGGGGATTACATTCAGGAGAATCCGTTGCTTACAGGCTGCGAGTTGTTTGGCTACCAGGCAACTGTAACCGATCACTACCAAATCGCGACTCCGGTCCCTGTCACCCAACGAGAACTGGTTCTCCAGCTTCGCGAGCTTGAGGATGAAGTTACGTATCTGAACTCAATTGAATTGTTGGCCGTCGAGCACCCAGCTCAGACAAAGCTGGCATCCGATGCGACGGGGAAGATCGTGATCTGCGCAGCGGGAGCTTTGTCGCCCACATCGGCGGTCGATGAAACTGGCGCAGATCGACTGCCTGATGTGATAGCAGAGGACGGCCGTTATTTCCAAGCACACTCCTCGGGTTCGCTTGTACTGTGTTTTCGTGCACTTGGAGGGGTCATTGCTGCCCAATCAGCCCAGAAAGGGGGATGCCCGGTCACGAAGCCAGGATCGCCACTGAGTCCATCCGCAGAGTTGCGCGTGGAGCAGTTGACATCGGAGGGATCATGGACTCAGTTGCCATTGCCTCCTTCCAGAGTGAATGCAAGTGTGCAGTATTTCGTGCTGGATCAGCCGGTAGGCGCGGAAGGGCTTACACGTGTACGTGTGGCGTGGGTCGGGGCGTACGAAGTGGACTATCTCCCCTTGTATGCAATATTGCCAATCCAACCTACGATAGACAGGCTGGAACCGACATCGGTCCGAATTACTCGCGGGCAGGTCAGCTCAGGGATGACCGACCAATCACTTGGCCAGGGGGTGACTCTGCTTCGAAACGGAGATGTTGCGACGTTTTCCTTTAAACTGCCCGAAGTCATCACTCCGTCATCCAGGCGAAGCCTCATAGTAAAGGCGGAGGGCCGCTATGAGCCGGTTCTTGCAAGTCCTCCCGCCGAGACGGGGTGCCAGCTACTCGGAAACTATCCAAATCCTTTCAACGCGAGCACCACGATCGCATACCGCCTGTACCACAGTATGTTAGTCACGATAGAGGTCTATAATGTTCTCGGACAGCGGGTAAGTGTGCTTCGCGAGGGTCTGCAGGAATCTGGCATGCATGAGATAGTGTGGGAGGGTCGAGACGACTCAGGGCATCCAGTCCCGAGCGGAACCTACTTGTACAGGATCCAGGCTGGCGAAAACACCACAGCCGGGAAGATGTCGCTCCTCAAGTAGAGGCGATTAATCTCTGTGTGGGTCAACGGGCCGCGTCAAATCCCCTCAACATTTGTCAGCAATCCACCGGCGCGCATTGACTGGGCGCGTCCGGGCCGCTACGTTTGGGCATGGGTCTGCGACGCGGGCCGGACCACAGGGCGATGGAAACGGGGAGTAGGGGAATGAAGCTCAGTTCGTTGACCAGCAACTTTATCAGTTTCGCGGGGCTTGTGATCTTTGCGGTCTGCCTCGTCCTGGTGGCCTTCGTACTGGTGGCCGACTGGATCGGCTTCGAGTTCAATCCGTACATCGGCGTGGTGGCCTTCCTGATTCTGCCGATGGTCGCCACCTTCGGCATCATCCTGATACCGGTCGGCAAGGCCTGGGAGCGCAAGCGCGCGGCGGCGCGCGGGACCGCGGCCGGGTTGATCAAAGTCGAGATCGATCTCGACAAGGCCTCGACGCGCCGGCGGATCCTGATGTTGAGTATGACCGCGGCGCTGGTGCTCTCGTTTATGGCGGCGGCGGCCTACGAGAGTCTGATGTTTATGGACACCACCACCTTCTGCGGCGAAGTCTGCCATTCGGTGATGATGCCGGAATTGACCTCCTATCGCCGTTCGCCGCATGCGCGGGTGCGGTGCGTTGATTGCCATATCGGCGAGGGCGCCGACTGGTTTGTCCGCTCCAAGTTGTCGGGCACACGTCAGGTGTTCGCGGTGATGCTGAAGACCTACGACCGCCCAATTCCGACGCCGGTGGAGAACCTGCGTCCGGCGCGCGAGACCTGCGAGCATTGCCACTGGCCGGAGAAGTTCCATGGCTCCAAACTGCTGGTCAACACCCACTATTCGCCCGACGAGTCGAATACGCCGTTGAAGAATGTCCTCCTCATGAAAACGGGCGGCGGTTTGCCGGGGGGCGCGGCCGAAGGCATCCACTGGCACACCAGTTTCTCGCACCGGGTGGAGTATGTGGCCATCGACCATCAGCGCGACACGATCCCCTATGTGCGGTTGGTGCGCTCCGACAGCAGCGAAGTCGAGTATGTCGCCGACGACAGTCCGTACTCTCTCGAAGAACTGCGCGCCATGCCGCGGCGGACCATGGACTGCATGGATTGCCACAACCGGCCGTCGCACGTCTTCGAAGTGCCGGAGGTGGCGGTCGACCAGTCGATGTCCTCCGGCGAGATCGCCGCCGATCTTCCGTATGTCAAACGCGAGAGCGTGCGTCTGCTCACCGAGCCGTATCCGTCTCGCGACGAGGCGGAAACGCGCATCAAGGCGGGGCTGAAGGATTTCTACACACAAAACTGCCCCGATGTGGCAGCGGGACGCTCCGCCGACATCGAACGCGCCGCCGCCACGCTTGCCGATATCTATCTGCGCAACATCTTCCCAAGCATGAACATCACCTGGGGCACCTACCGCACCCAGATCGGCCACACCCAGGCCAACGGCTGCTTCCGCTGCCATGATGAGGCGCACACGTCGAAAGACGGCGCCACCATCTCGCAGGATTGCGGAACCTGCCACGAACTCCTGGCCATGGAAGAGGAAAACCCGACGCCGACGATTGAAACCCTACCGCGTCGCTAGGGTTTTGACATCTCATTCCTGACAAAATACAGTCCGCTTCACAGTCGGGCTGTCAGAGAGTCGTGTCCGAACGTTGACAATCCGGACACGGCCGCGTACGATTTGTGAGTGGAACCCCAACGCGTTCCGCAGACGAGGCAAGCCATGTCCGATGCCATGAAACGCACAGACACAAGCGCGCGGGCGCTCCGCATTCTCTGGTTGAGCGCCGTTCTGATCCTGTTGAGTTTTGTGCCGTCGCGGGCGGACGACGCCGCGTGCCGCGAGTGCCATGGCACGCGCGATCTGTTTGAGGACTACGGGGCGCGCGCCGACTCGATGGTGGTGACCGACGCCCATCTGGGCGCCTCGGCGCACGCGGGCCTGGAATGCGTCAACTGCCACGCCGATTTGGCCGGGGTTGCCGAGTTCCCGCACGCTGAGTCGTTGGCCACCGTTCACTGCGGCTCCTGCCACGAGGAAGAGGCATCGATCTACCAGTGGCATGGCCGGCTGAAGGTCGGCGTGGGCGAGGACATCCCGGCCTGCGTCGACTGCCACGGCACCCACGACATCCTCGCATCCTCGGATCGAAACTCGCACGTCAATCCAATCAACCTTCCGAAGACCTGCGGCCGCTGCCATGAAAATCTCGATCTGGTCAAGAAGCATGCCATCCCGCTGGAACGGCCGGTGGAGCTGTTCAAAAGCAGCGTTCATGGTCGCGCTTCGACCGCGGGAGTGCACCTGGCGGCGACCTGCAACGACTGCCACTCCACCGGCGGCACCGCCCACCGCATCCTGCCGCCCGGCAACGTCGAATCGTCCATCAATCACTTCAATATTCCCAAGACCTGCGGCAAGTGTCACCGCAACGTCGAGCAGGATTACTGGGAAGGGATTCACGGCGAACTGACACTGCGGGGCGAGACCGATTCGCCGGTCTGCACCGATTGCCACGGTGAGCATGGCATTCTGCCGCTGCGCGACCCGCGTTCGCCGGTCAGTCCCAACCGCGTGGCCGAGGCCACTTGTTCGCCTTGCCATGAGTCGGCGCGACTGAACGAGAAGTATGGTGTCCCGACCGGACGGTTGAAATCGTTTGTCGATAGTTACCATGGTCTCAAGAGCAAGACGGGCGACGTCACGGTGGCCAACTGCGCCTCGTGTCACGGCGGCCATCGCATCCTGCCATCGAGTGACACGACCTCCTCGATCCATCCCAGCAACCTGCAGAAGACGTGCGGGCTCTGCCATCCGGGGATCTCGGCGGCGGCCGCCGCGGTGCCGATTCACGGCGCGCCGGGGGTGAGCAGCACTCCGCTGGCCGGCCTCATCAAGAACATCTACATCGTCATCATCGCCGTGGTGATCGGCGGCATGGCGCTGCATTGGCTGATCGATCTGCGCAAGCAGATTCACCTGGTCAACCTGAAAAAGCAGATTGTGCGGATGAACTACAACGAAGTCTGGCAGCACACCTTTCTGATGATCACCTTCATCGTGCTGGTCATCACCGGATTCGCGTTGCGATTTTCCGAATCCTGGTGGGCGCAATTGCTGTTTGGCCGCGAAGGCGGATTTCCGCTGCGAGGCACGATCCACCGCGTGGCGGCGGTTCTGTTCATCCTGACCGCGTTGTGGCATGTGGGTTATCTGCTCGGTCGCCGCGGGCGGGCCTTCCTCGTTGACATCATGCCGCGCAAGTCCGACTTCACCGAATTCAAGCAGATGCTGGCCTACAACCTCGGCCGTAGCGCACAGCGCCCGCAATTTGGACGCTTCAGCTACGTCGAGAAGGTCGAGTATTGGGCGCTGGTCTGGGGCACGATCATCATGGCGATCACGGGATTCTTCATGTGGGAGGAGTCGATCGCTGTGAATCTCTTCCCGAAGGGCTTCCTCGATGTCATGCTGGTCATTCACTATTACGAGGCATGGCTGGCCACGCTGGCCATTCTGATCTGGCACATGTACTCCACGGTGTTCAATCCGGCGGTGTACCCGATGAACCCGGCGTGGTACACCGGCAAGATGCCGGAGGATGTTTACCGGCATGAGCATCCGCGGGACCCGTCGCTGCCCAAGGCATCCGGCGACGAGCACCAACACTTGTCGAGCGATCTGCCGGCCGCCCGGGACAGCGAGGCCAGATAGTGCGCCGTTGGCCGACCATCGCGCAGTTGATTCTGGCGCTGCTGTTGGCGGCGCCGGCGCGGCTGTCGGCACAGACGACCGACGACTGTATGATGTGCCATGAGGACCCGACGCTGGTCTCTGAGCGGACGGGCCGTCGGGTCACCGTCATCCTGGCGAGTTTTGAGGCATCGGTGCATGGGGCGCTGGAATGCGTGGATTGCCATGCCGATCTGTCCGGTGCCGAATTCCCGCACAAGCCCAAGCTGGCGCCGGTCGATTGCGGGCTCTGCCATGAGGATGTCGCCGCGGTTTATGGCAGGAGCATACACGGCCGTTTGGCGGCCTCGGGTGCGCCGCTGGCGCCGCGTTGCTGGGATTGCCACGGCTCCCATGACATCGTGGCGCACACCCAGCCGAACTCGCGTGTCACCAAATTCCAGATACCCTTTATGTGCGGACGGTGCCATAAGGAAGGCACCCCGGTCAGCCAGACCTACGACATCCCGCTGGATTCAATCCAGACCCACTACTCGTTCGGCGTGCACGGCGAAGGGCTCTACCAGAAGGGGTTGACGGTCTCGGCGGTGTGCACCGACTGTCACACGGCGCACAATGTGCTCCCGCACACCGATCCGGCTTCCAGCATCCACGCCAGCAAGATCCCAGGCACCTGCCAGAAGTGCCATGGTCGCATCGAGGATGTGCATGCCAAGGTCATCCGCGGGGAATTGTGGGAGAAGGAACCGCACAAGATCCCGGTCTGCATCGATTGCCACGAGCCGCACCGGACGCGGCGGCTGGTCTATGAGGAGAGCATTTCCGACGCCGAGTGCATGTCCTGCCATCGACGCCCGGAACTGGTGATGCAGCGGGATGGCGACACGGTGTCGCTGTTTGTCGACTCCACCGAATTCAGCGCGTCGATTCACCATCGCTCGAAGGTGGCCTGCGCGCAGTGCCACACCGGGGCGACGCGCTCGGCAACCGAGCGGCCGTGCGCCACGGTCGCGGCGCGGGTCGATTGCGGGATCTGTCATGCGCAGGTGGACTCGATCTATGCCACCAGCACCCATGGCCAGTTGATTGACCGGGGCGACCCCAACGCGCCCACCTGCACCGATTGCCACGGCACGCACGGCGTGCGCGATCGGCGCGACCCGAAGTCAAGAACCTTCCCGATCAACGTGCCGGCGCTTTGCGCCGACTGCCATCGCGAAGGGCAAAAGGCGGCGGTCCGCTACACCGGCACCCAGCACGACATCATCGAACACTATACCGAGAGCATTCACGGCAAGGGGCTTTTGCAGAGCGGGTTGGTGGTCACCGCGATGTGCACCGATTGCCACACGGCGCACCATGTCCTGCCCCGGGACGATCCGCAGTCCAGCGTCAATCACGAAAATGTCCCGAAGACCTGCGCGCGCTGCCACAACGGCATCTTCGAGAAGTTCGCGCGCAGCATCCATTCGGCCACCGTCTCCGAGAGCGACAAGAAGCTCCCCTCCTGCATCGATTGCCACTCCTCGCACACGATCACACGGACCGGCGAAGAAGGATTCAAGCTGGCCATCACCGATCAGTGCGGCGAGTGCCACAAGGATGTCACCGAGAGCTACTTCGAGACGATGCATGGCAAGGTGTCGAAGCTGGGATCGACGGTGGCGGCCAAGTGCTACGACTGCCACGGCTCACATGACATTCTTCCGCCCAGCGACCCGAAATCGCATCTGTCGCGGGCCAACATTGTGCGGACCTGCGCCCAGTGCCACCCCGGATCGAACCGCCGCTTCGCCGGGTACCTGACCCACGCGACCCACCACGACAAGGACAAGTACCCGATCCTGTATTACACCTTCTGGTTTATGAGTTCGCTGCTGATCGGCACTCTGACCCTGGCGGGGACCCACACTCTGATGTGGCTGCCGCGCTCGTTCCAGGCGATGAAGCAGCACAAGAAACACCAGGCCAAACCGTACCGTCTCGAGTTCAAGCGCTTCACCCGCCGCCAGCGGCAGTTGCACATCCTGGTCGTGATCAGCTTCCTCGGTCTGGCGCTGACGGGCATGACGCTGAAGTTCTCGTACCTCGGATGGGCGCGGTTTCTCTCCAGCGTGCTGGGGGGATTTGAGTCGGCGTCGTTTATCCACCGCGTCTGCGCCGTGATCACGTTCAGCTACTTTGGCATGCATTTGCACGATCTCTGGCAACGTCGCAAGGAGAGTCGCAAGTCCTGGAAGGCATTCTTGCTTGACAAGGATTCCATGCTGCCGAACAAGAACGACTGGGTCGATTTGAAGGCGACGCTGAAATGGTTCATCGGACGCGGGCCGCGTCCGCAGTATGGCCGTTGGACCTATTGGGAAAAGTTCGATTACTTCGCGGTCTTCTGGGGCGTGGTGGTGATCGGTTCCACCGGCCTCATGCTCTGGTTCCCCGAGTTCTTCACCCGCTTCTTGCCAGGGTGGTTCATCAACGTGGCGACCATCATCCACTCGGACGAGGCGCTGCTGGCGGTGGGCTTTATCTTCACCGTGCACTTCTTCAACACGCACTTCCGTCCCGACAAGTTCCCGATGGACACGGTGATCTTCACCGGACGGGTTTCGATCCAGGAATTCCGCATGGACCGTCCGCGCGAGTTCGCCGAACTGGTGCGCACCCGCCAGTTGAAAAAGCATCTGGCCGAGCCCCTGCCGCCGGTGGTGGTCAAGGGGATGAAGGTGTTCGGCTGGATCGCCCTGTCGCTGGGATTGAGTCTGATCATGCTGATCATCTGGGCCGAGGTCTTCGGTTACCGTTAGTTATTGAAGTGCTCCATGCGCAACCCGGCGCGATCTGCTGCGGTCGCGCTGGTTGTTGCGGCACAGCGACATCGAACCGGGCGGCAGTTGTCGATATCGTGCGGCACGGGCTGTTTCCATGCCGGCCGTCCGGGCGGCATTGCGAGCCGGCGCCGGGCAGGGATGGTCCAATGCGGGAGGATTGGATCGAATATGTTCTTCCGTTGGGAACGCTTGGGGACTTTTTTGTCTGACGAACGGCGCGCCGGCAATTAAGCGACTCTTTCGTCATCGGCACCGAATCACCGGCGATAGTCTGGCCGTATACCGGCGGCAGAAAGGGGTTGGAGCGATGAAAGTGCTGTTGACCGGGGCCTCCGGGATGATTGGGTCGATTCTGTCGCCCACCTTGACGGCTGACGGGCACGGAGTTGTGGGGTTGCGACGCGCGGGCCGGGATGTCAGAGGGCCCACGTGGGATCCGCAGACCGGCGCGATCGACGAATCGGCGCTGGCCGGCGCGGACGCGATCGTTCACCTCGCGGGGGAGAACATTGGCGCGGGGCGTTGGACGGCCGCACGCAAGCGGTTGATCCGCGACAGCCGCGTGGGGCCGACCCATGCGCTCTGCGAGCAATTGGCCAAGATGCCGAATCCGCCGCCCACGTTGGCGGTGGCCTCGGCGGTTGGGTTCTATGGCGACCGCGGCGAAGAGTGGTTGACCGAATCGTCCGCCCCCGGTAAAGGGTTCCTTGCCGATGTGGTCCGTGAGTGGGAAGCGGCGACCGCCCCCGCGGCGGCGAAGGGGATCCGGGTGGTCAACCTCCGCTTCGGCATCATCCTGACGCCGCGCGGCGGCGCGTTGCAGCGGATGCTCCTGCCGTTCAAGCTCGGCCTGGGTGGGGTGATCGGATCGGGACGGCAGTACTGGTGCTGGGTCGACATCGATGATGTGATCGGCGCCATCCGCCATGCGCTGCTGAACCAGAGTTTGGGCGGCCCGGTCAATGTGGTGTCGCCGAATCCGGTGACCAACCGCGAGTTCACGCGGACATTGGCCCGCGTGTTGTCGCGTCCGGCGGTCTTCCCGTTGCCGGCGCCGGTGGCGCGTCTGGCGCTGGGCGAGATGGCCGATGAACTGCTGTTGTACTCGGCGCGTGTCCGGCCGGAAAAACTGCAGGCCAGCTCCTACCACTTCCGCCACACCGACCTCGAAGAGTCGTTGCGCCACCAACTGGGACGATGACGAAAACGCCGTCCATGGCGCATCCGGCGGCAACTTGGTTCATGGTCGGGCTCATCCGGGTCATCCAGGTGGTCCACTATCCTCTGTAGTCGCATGCGGCCGACCGTCAGGGCAGGGCCCTGCGCCGGCGTCTGGCGCGACGCATCGGGTCCCTGGTGATGTCCGTCGGAGTCTTTGCGATGATGGCAGGGGCCCGACGGTCGCGCTTCGGCCCGGAGCTCTCACTCTGGCGGGCGCGTTGCCACCGGTGTTCATGCGGATGACCCCCGGTTTCGTTCGAGTGCCGCGCACCGCCGATTCAGTCAGGGATGGAATCCGGGATCGACCGCGCCACTGGTGCGCGGCAACTGGCCGCGCGCGATTCTTTGGACCATGAGCGGCGCCGTGGCCATTGTTGTCTGCCTTCCCTGACCATATCAACTGGGTTTTGTATCGATCCGTTGATATAGCAGGCCGCCGACATATAGTGTCACCCCCAACACCACCAGGCATCCGATCCGCACCAACGGCGCCGTTCCCGACAAATCGAAGAGCAGGACCTTGGCGGCAAAGGCGGCGAAGACCAGAAGCGATGACCGCCCCAGGCGTCGGTCGCCGGTGGTCATCGAGATCACCAGCGCCGCGACCGCGAGCAGTCCCCAGACAATCGACACGACAAAGCGGCTGTCGGTGAAGTGCACCGCGCCGGCCATGACGATCAGGTGGGCGAAATAGAGACTGGCGAGCGCGGGCAGGCGCTGTGTGTCGCGTCCGCGCAGGATCCAGTACGCGGCATAGAGCACGGCGGCATATAGCGGGATCAGCACGCGCCAGGCGACCACTTCATGCAGTTGTCCGCCGATGGCCAGACGGGCATAGCCGAGGAAGGCGACGATTGCGAAAGCGACGGCCAGCGGCCAGAGGCGACGGATCCAATTGGATGCGCGCGACGCCACCACAGCAAAGACCGCCGCCGCGATCAGGCCGGTGAACGCGCCCCAGCCATCGGGGACCAATTCGATATACCCGGCGTGGAAGAGCGCGATGGCGGCATAGGTCGCCACCACCTGCTCGCCGGCTTTGGCGTCATCGTCCAGGCGCTGCCGCGCAATCAGGTAACCGATCCAGAGGGCGGCCACGCTGGCCAGCGCCAGCCAGGGAGCGGCATCAGGGATGTAGCGCCCGAGGATGGCGTATTCCATCGCATAGAAGAACAGCAGCGGCGGCAAATGCAGGGTCGCTTCGTGCTCTTTGAGCGGCGCGCGATGCCGCACCGAATAGAGGATGGTCGCGGCCAGGAAGATGACGAACTGCGCCGCCTGAAAACCGGCGGCCCAGACCCAATCGGCATGCTCGGCCATGCGCCACGATGCGTCGAAGACGACAAAGGCGAGGTAGGCGGAAAGCAGGTAGACCGAGCGCCATCCGGCGCGCAGCGCATAGCCGCAAAAGAGCAGATCCCACGCGGCGAAATAGATCACCAGGTCCAGGGGACGCGCCGCCAGCGCATGGAGGAAGTACGGCCCGGTGTAGGAGCCAACGACCGCGAAGAAGGTGTAGAGTTCGTTCTTGTAATGCTCGCGCAGCGCCAGCGCTCCGAGGCAGATGACCACCACTCCGACCGCGGCCGGCATCGGCCCGATCAGTTTGTGGTAGAGATGGGCGCCATAGACAGTGAGAAAGAGCACCGCAATTCCGCCAGCGGGCAAGAGACTGCCGTAGCGGCGATATCCTTCCCGCATCAACAACCCTGCGACGATCAGCGCCATCCCGAAGACTCCGGCCATCCCGACTTGGCGTTCCGGTGTGAGCCAGCCGGAATCGATGGCCAGCCGAATCAAATAGGCGGCGGCCAGCACCAGAGCTGCCACCCCGCCCCAACCCAGCACCGTGGTGGCCGAGATGCCGACTCCGGAGGGGGCGGGCCGGGGGAGAGAAGATGGCTGCGGCCGTGGCGCGACCGGCAGGGGGGTGGGTGTCGGCGGGGCCGTTGGTGGTGCGGAGGGGGAAATACCCAGACGCGCCTCGATCGCGCTTAAGCGCTCTTCGATCCGTCGCAAACGGTCATCATGTTCGGCCATGGGACCTCCGGATGTGTGCAATTGCCCGGAAGTAACGACCTTCCCCGAATTCAGCAAGCACAAAGACGGCGCATTACATCCGGAATCGCGAGGGCGGCCCCCGGCGAACGACCGATCTGTGCGATGTGGCGTTCAAAACCCCAGGCGCATGCCGACGCGGATCTGCCGCGGGATGTCGAGATTTGCCGGGTCGTTCTGGCGCAGGCGGTACTTCTGCTCGCCGCTCAAAAATGAGGCATCGTGAATCTCGGCGAAGTTGTCGGCGAATTGCCGGCCATCGGGTGTTCCCAGCCAGCCGGTGTTATCAGGCTCGCCGGTGCCGGAGTACACATCGACGGCATTCTCGCGATCGAAGAGGTTGATGACCCACAGGTAGATCTCGACCGCGGCGCCGCGCAGCGCGAAGGTCTTGTTGGCGCGCAGATCGACACGGGCGGTCGATGGGGTCCGTTCCGAGCCAATCGGACCGGTGGGAACCGACATGGAAGGGAAGCCCAGAAACAGTTCCGAGTGGACCCGCGTCGGCGAATACGGGAATCCGGAACCGAAGTCGCCGAGAAACGTGACGCCGGCGTTCTCGAAGAGATGCCAATCGCCGAGCCGCGGCCCGGCATTGGGTCCGGTGCGCAGATCGAGGATGCCGACCAGCCGGTGTTCCTGTTCGAAGGTGAACGGCCCGGCCAGACGGACCGGCGCGCTCGTCCAGGCAATGTTCGATTGGGTGTTGGCGTAGGATTCGTCGTCGCTGATGTCGGTGTAGGTGTAGTGGAGTTGCGCCGTCATGCCGCGTTGGCTTCGGACGCCGATTTCCGCCTCGATCCCGCGCGCGGTCGCGCTGCCCTGATCCTGCATCATGCTAAAGCCGTTGGGGGTGGCGGCAATAGTCTCCGCGCCGGCGATGTGATCGTAGTCCTTGTGGAAGAGTGTCAGTCCGAAATCGATGCGATCATGCAGCCGCTGTTGCCAGCCGGCATCGACAGTGACCACTTCGGTCGGCGATAGCGAGGGATTCGGGAAGACAAACGCGTAGCCGCCGGTGCGCACTTTGTACTCGAGGAAACCATAGTCGGGGTAGATGTCTTCCAGCGGCGGCCTTTGGATATAACGTCCGCCGTGAAAGTGCAGCGCGGCCTCGTCGGTGATGCGCAGACTGGCCGACAGACGCGGCGAGAGGCGGCCGATCGTCTCGGCTTCGGCAAGATCGTCGGGGTTCAGTTCCTGGGATGCCTGGAGCAGTCGATTGCGTTCTTCGTTGCTGAGTCCGGTGGCGGTGTCGGCATAAGTTCGCAGATCGTGGGGGTCGAGCGGACTGTGTGGATCAAGCAGCGTTTGGGTGTCATAGTCGAAATGATCCCAGCGCAACCCGCCGTCGACGGTCAGATCGCCGAATTCCCAGTGCTGCGAAGCAAAGCCCGCCAGAAACAGCGGCTGGGGCGCAACATGGAGAGCACCGTTGCCGTCCTCTTCGCCGAGGACATCGAACCCGTAGCGGCTGATATCGTCCAACCCGCCCTCGTCGCCCAGGTAGATGCGGCTGGGGAAGATGTTCTGGTAGGAGCGCACGGTGTGCCGCTGGAATTCCAACCCGGCTTGCGTGCGCGCATCGCGTCCATGGGAGTGCACCAGCGCGATACGTCCGCCGACGTAGGAATCCTTCTGCTCCAGATAGTCATCCCAGAGGTAACTCTCGTCGCCGCGCACGACAAATGACTGCTGCCGTGACCCACCGTTCGGGAGCGGCACGGTGATGGTCGACTCCACGGCCGGCGTGCGCCAGGGAACCTGGCGGCCAGCTTCCAGACTGTCGGGATCAAGGAGCATGTCGTCCCAAGCGTAGTAAAGATTGGTGGCGTCGGAGTAAGGTCCCAGTCCGGGCCGTCCGTAGGCCCAGAGATCGTCGAAGTAGACACCATCGCCCTGACGGTGGCGCGCGGAAAACCACTGGGCCTGTGCCGAGAGACGGGTGCGAAATGTGAAGGCATGTTCGACTCGTCCCATGACCGCGTAGTGCTCGTCGACTCCGCGCGGGGCATGCGCGGCATTGAAGGTCCAGGCGCCCGGGGTGTACTTCCAGTCGCGGTAGGAGCCACCAGTTCCGAGGAAGGCGCTTGTCTGCCCGTTCGGGCGCCAGCGCAGGTTGGTGTGCCAGGCGCCCAGATAGTTCCAATCCCCCGGTTCGCCGGGGGCGCGATTGCCGCGTGTGCGGTATTCGCCGGCGACGGTGTATATCAGACGTTCGGGCCTGGACGCAACAAGCGGCCCGGTGAGATCGAGGGCGTAGAGGGCGTAGTCCGATTTCTCGCCGTGGAAGTTGTCGGTGCTGACTTCGATGGCCCCGCCGGTTGACCAGCTCTCGCGGCTGGCGACATCGGCCTGCCCCGAGATGGCCCAGCCGTTCGACGGATCACGGTATCCCGGGCGGAATCGGATCCCATCGATCGCATTGGCGTTGATCGCGGTGAAGGATTCGCCGGTCAGCGGGTCTTGTTGCGGGAAACCGTCCACCCTGTAATCGAACTCCTCGATGCGCCCGCCGCGGACGTGCAGGGGCGCGGAATAGTGCCGACGCACTGTTCCGGGCAGGATCGCCACGAAGTCCTCATAGCCCCGCAACGGCAAATCGCTCAAACGCACCGGGAATTCACGCAGCGAGAATCTGAATTGCGAGTCCATTTCACGAGGTGAAAGCGACGGTGCAACCGCTGGGTTTCCGCCGTACAGCGGCGCCATGTCGGGTTGCAGGGCGGCGTCGAGCGTCTTGATCGCATCCTGCGTGAGGTCGAGCACGCCGATGGCGTAATCGCTGTATCCGGCGAACGAGACGGCGACGGTGTAACGACCGGCGGGCAGATCGTTAAAGACATACCGACCATCGGCGTCGGTATGCGACTGCCTGTCGAGTTCGACGATCTTGATGGCTGCAAAGACCACCGGGTTGCCGTTTGAGGCGTCGGTGATCCGTCCCGAGATTACTGCCGCCTGCACTGACGTGGGGACAATCAGGCCCGCAAGCAGGACGATCGCCGGAAACATCACATGGGCGGTTCGCATATATCCCTCTCATGTTTGGACCGGCTGGCATATGCTTCTTTCCCGGCGACCGGTCGCCGGCCACCAATGGCTGGGATTGGTGCTCCGGGATGTACACCCCGGACCCGCGAAACGGGTTGGATTGTGCAGATCAGCGCCACTGGTGGCCCCGGATGGGATAATGTTCAGGCGGCGGTGGCGCCAGTGGAAATTAACCCTCCGCAACCGGGGATCCAGCCAGCGACATGGTAGTCTGTGGCAAGGTGGCCCTGCGTCTGGTCGCTGATTCTGCGCGACAGACGCCAAGGGGTGGCCCTGATGCGCTTTCTGCATCAGGGCTTGCCCAAGCCCGCAGCGATCAGCGCGGGGATGACCGCCAGGAGTCCGCGCTGCGTATGCGCAGGATCGCGAAATCCGTCGAGACGGAGTGAACCCTGACGCAGGGAGCGCGTCAGAGCGACAGGCAATGTCGATTGACATCTCAACCGACTCGGTTAAATTAACTGATGGTACGGCTTGCAGCGCCCAGGTGTGCCATCTTCCCGTGAGTTGTCTGGGCTCTCATTGAAATGCAGCCCCTTCAGGGCATCCCATGAACTGCCTTGGTAGAGCCATCTGCATCGCGAGCATCGGCGCGTTGCTTGCGCTTGTGCTAACTCTCGGGGGAGGTTTCGGTCCCGTTCTTGCCACAGAGAGAATTGACCCCGTCGTGCCGGGGTGGGTCCGGCTCGCCCAGGACTCTGTGAGAGGGGAAGTTGAGAGTGCTCTCTCTGGATCGCGAGGTGCCGGCGAGGCATGCCCACAAATACTCGAGTTTGAACTCTCCCACACCGTCGCCTCAGTTTACGAA
>DATMBC010000013.1 GCA_035559435.1 bacterium | reverse complement strand
CAGAGTCTGCGGAATCCGGATCCCTACGATTATGATTGGCAATTGGAGAAGTGGGACGCCCGGAGCAAGACCATGCTGTGGTCGGTTCCGGGGTACGGGGGGATCTGCCTGCTGGACGGGGGGGCGTGGCTGTTGCAGCCCGAGGCGTTCAGCGGAGCGACATTGCGCTCCGCGGCTGATGGATCCGTGCTCCGTACCTTCTCCGACACGCTGGAGGTCGGCTGGGGGCCGGTCAGCGGCACCAAGGTGGCGGTTCACAACAAGAACGTCATACGCGTCCTCGACGTGGCGACCGGGGAGATTAGTGGGAGCTGGCTGCCGATGCTTAGCGATGGGACGACGCTAAAGAGCGTCTACAGACGACTCCATCCCGATGGCCGGCGCGTGGCGGTGATCGGCATGCGGGGACTTATCCAGGACTCCTGGTTCGCGGTCGGGGATGTGCTGACCGGCGAGACGCTTTTGGAACACCGGTTGATCTACCCGTTCGGTCAGATCAGCATCAGCGACGACGGCCGCTACGCCACCGCCACCGATCCCAGCCGATTTCTGATCAATGATTCCCACCCGACCGTGGACATCTTCAATCTGGAGCACAACCAACACCTGAAACGTTTTGTCTGCGATCCGGAAGATACCGTCTCCTGTTTGCCATTTCCCGGGCAGGCGTACTTCATCCCGGAAAGCGACCTCATCGTGGTTGCAGGGGAAGCGGGACTGTATCGCGGCGTGGGCCCCCTGGTCACCATCTCGTTGTCGAGTTTGACCATCGAACAAATTCTCTGGAGTCCGCTGCATTACATCCCCGAGGGATCGTGGTATCCCGAGGGGGCCAGCGTGGGCGGCGTGGCGGTGGGATCCAAACCATAGCCACCGACGCCAGAAAAGACAACCCACCACGACGAAAGGAGGTCAGCCGGTCCACACACTGCAACACCTGTGATGTTCATGACGTGAGACACGCCCTCTTTGTCCGAAACGGTTGGCATGACGGGCCGGCCAACCTTGTCCGAAGGAGGAAGAGGCAATGACACTCCGCATGTGCTTGACGGCCGCTGCCTTGTTGACAGCGGCAACCGGGCCTCTCGCGGCCCAGGAATTCTACTTTGACCAAGATCGCACCTATCCCGTCGTGCCGTCGGATGCCAGGATCGCCATCCAGTTCGACACCACGCGTCCGGTTCCACAAATAGAAGCCTTCGTGGCGGGACATCCCTGCCTGCAAGCCGGGCAGAGCGGGACCTATCTGGCACGAGGTTTTCATATCTTCGAACTGCAGGACGGCTGCGGCTACCTTTCCGCCGCCGCCGAGATGCAGGCCGATCCGGCGGTCAACCGCGCCCTGCCGGTCTATCGGGTCGTTTCCGACAGCGCCGAGTTCAAAGTCACCGACCTGATCGATGTGCAATTCCGTGACGACCTGTCGGCGGACTCCGGCCTGGCGATTCTCGCAGAGTTCGGACTGCACTTTGTCGATTCCAACGAGTTTGTGCACAATCTCTGGATCGCCGCCCTCGACGACTCGATTAAAGAGATCCCGCTGATGTACGGGAACGCATTGCACGTCCTGCCCGAGGTGGAGTGGGCCTGCGCGTCGATGTATGCGGCCCCGGTGCTGATGTCAGCGCCGTCCGACCCGTACTTCGTCAACCAGTACTACCTGCACAACACCGGACAGACCGGTGGCGTGGTCGACGCCGACATCGATGCGCTGGAGGCTTGGCAGTTCGCCCTGGCGGACTCTGATCTTGTGGTGGCCGTGATCGATGACGGTCTGATCAGCCACGCTGATCTGCCCGTCTCGCGACTCTTGCCAGGCAGAGATTTCGCGGGAGCCGACGGGCACACCACCGACGATGATCCTCGGCCCGGAGCTATCAGAAACCATGGCATGGCCTGTGCGGGTATTCTCGGCGGATCCCACAACGGCTCAGGCATCGCTGGTGTCTTCGGCAGTTGCCGCATCGTGCCGGTCAAAATCTTCACGCATGGCGGCGTGGGCATCGACACCATAAGGATTGCGAATGCGATCTACTACGCCGCCAGCACCGGTGCCCGCGTCATCTCCAACAGTTGGGGGTACATCACGAACGCGTCCTTTCCAGCCGTCGCCAATGCCATCCGCTATGCGACCAACGGCTGCGGCGGTGGCCTCGTCGACCCAGCATACAATGCCCGCGCCGGTGCCGTCGTGGTGTTCGCGGCGGGAAACTCCCATCCTCTGCCGGTCGTCTTCCCCGCCAACATGCCGGAAGTCATCGCCGTCGGCGCCATCGACAAGTCCAACGCAATCTGGTACTACAGTTGCCGCGGCGATTCTCTGGATCTCGTCGCCCCCAGCGGTGATGTCGACCTTGAGGGGGATCAGTGGACCATCGACCAGACGGATGTCCTCGGCTGGAATCCGTACATCACCGGCATTTACGGCAACGGGCGCGACATCGGCGTGCCCTACGACTACACCTCCGCCATGGGCGGCACCTCCGGCGCCTGCCCGCAGGTAGCGGGGATCGCCGCGTTGTTGATGGCGCGCTATGTCAACGTTCCCTACTGCAACCCCGGCCCGGCCATCCGTGAGATCATCACCCGTTCCGCCGATGATCTGGGCGCGGCGGGATGGGATCCGACCTTCGGCTTCGGCCGCGCCAATGCCTTCCGGGCCCTGGTGGCCACCTCCCGCGGCGATGTCAACGGCGACGCGGTCTACGATATTCGCGACGTGACCATGATCGCCGATGTCGCGTTTCGCGGCGCTCCCCCGCCGGCGCTGCATCGGTCGCTGTCGGACATCACCTGTGACGGTATCACCAGCGTGGCGGACGTCGTGCGCATTGTCAACATCGTCTTCCGCGGCGACGAGATTCCGTCGCCGTGCTATCTGTACTGAGCGAGTCTGTGTCGATGATGCTGCGTCGCGTCAGGTTGCGTCAGGAGTGCGTCAGACGCGCTCCTGATGCAGCCGGCG
>DATMBC010000012.1 GCA_035559435.1 bacterium | reverse complement strand
GTCGGCGAAGGTGTCTACACGGGACAGCAGCGTGCTCCAGTCAAAGTGCGATCGTTCAATGGGGGCTTAAGCGGCGCGCCGTGGTTTGCCCGGACCGCGCCGTCCGGCCGGTTTGCTCGTACGGCGTCCATAACCGCCGCCGGCCGGTTTTGGTTTCGCCGGCGCCGCCGGTTTTGACACCGGGGCCGCGGGCACACGCCGTTTTTCCTTGGCCCGCGAGCGTTCCCGCTCCGCCGCCTTGCGTGTCTTGATCGCCGCAATCCGCTCGTGCAGCGGGATTTCCAGCTTTTCCGGCGCCTTGGCGTTGTAGTCGAACCCCGCCAGCGTCAGCCGCGGCAGCCTCTGTCCGACCGCCTTCTCAATCGCGCGCAGGTCGGACTCCTCCTCCGGCGCGACAAACGTCAACGCATCCCCGGTCATCGCAGCCCGCGCGGTTCGTCCCACCCGGTGGATGTAGCTTTCCGGCATCTCCGGCACATCAAAGTTGACCACATGCGACAGCGCCTCGACGTCGATTCCGCGCGCCGCGATGTCGGTGGCCACCAGCACCGGGAATTTCCCTTTCTTGAATCCCTCCAGCGCTTCGGTGCGCTGGTTCTGGCTGCGGTTGCCGTGAATGCGTTCGCAACGAACTCCGTGCTTCTGCAGGTACTCCGCCAGACGGTTGGCACGGTGCTTGGTCCGGGTGAACACCAGCGCGCTCTTGATCGAGCCCTGACGGATCAGTTCCAGAAGCAGGGGAGACTTCAAATCGCGGCGCACCGGATAGACCGCCTGCGCGATCCCGGTCGCCGGCGCCGACTTGCGGTCGATGTTGATCGCCACCGGATTCTTCAGCATCTCGCGCGCCAACTCGACGATCGGCGGCGGCAGCGTCGCCGAGAAGAACAATGTCTGCTTGCGCGGCGGCAGATGGTCCAGCACCCGCCGGATGTCGGGCAGAAAGCCCATGTCCAGCATCCGGTCGGCCTCGTCGAGCACGAGAATCTCCAGCCCGGCCAGCTTCGCGTACGGATACTGAAAGTGATCCAGAAGACGTCCCGGCGTGGCCACGATCACATCGACGCCCACACGGAACGCGTGCTCCTGCGGTCCCATGCCGACCCCGCCGAAGACCGCCGCGCTCGACAGCGGCGTGTGGGTCGCCAGAAGTTCCAGATGTTCGGCAATCTGCGCCGCCAGTTCGCGGGTCGGCGTGAGGATCAGCGCGCGTGTGGTGCGGCGACGCTTCCCCAGCAGTTGGTGCAGAATCGGCAGGACAAAAGCGGCCGTCTTCCCCGACCCGGTCATCGCGCAGGCCAGGACATCGCGTCCCTCCAGCGCCGGCGGGATGGCGTCGCGCTGAATCGGCGTCGCGGTGCGAAACCCCAGGTCGGCGACCCCGCGCAGCAAGTCGGGATGCAATCCAAACGAGGCGAAATCCCCGGATACGTCGATGGTTTTGGCGGCCGTGTCAGGGGCGGCCGCGGCCCCGGTCTTCGAAATCAATAAGCCTCACAGTGCTGTCTCCTCCGGCCGCACACCATGTGCGCCGCGGACAGACCAGTAAGTATACGGAAAACCTCCGCCGATTCCTCCCCTTATCTCTGCGTTCCTGCCGTCCACCGTCGACCGCCCCCATTCCGGGGGTGCCGGTCACGCCGCCGGGTAGGGTAGAGGCGATTGTCATCCGATTATGAAGTCACTCCTGTACGGCCAACTGGCCGCGGCCACCGGCGGCGTGTCGCTGGCCGCTGACACCGCGCGCGAACGTCTCGCCGCCCTGATCAACGAGCGCATCCAGCCGCCGACGCCTCTCTCGCTCGATCTGTTGCACATCCGCGCCCTGCGCGTCGTCTCCGATGGCATCAACGATCTCGGCGGCTGCTTCCCGCGCGATGAGCATGCCCGTCTCTGCGAACTGCTGGTCGATTCGCCCGTCCTGATCGGCCATGACCATCGCCGTCTGCCGGTGGCGCGCAATTTCGCCGCCCGTTGTGTTGACGATGGTAAGCGCGCCTGGGTCGAATCCTGGTTCTACTGGCGGCGCGGCGAGGGGCCGCTCCACGACCAACTCGCCTGCGACATCGACGCCGGCATCGTCAAGGAGGGCTCGATCGGGTTTGTCTTCGAACACCCCCGCTGCGCTCTCTGCGGGCAAGACATCCGCGCCTGCGAGCACATCCCCGGACGCGCCTACGACGGCGTCGTCGCCCACTACGAGTACCGCGGCATCCAGCGGGTGCTCGAAACCTCGCTGGTCTACCGCGGCGCGACGCCCGGCACACGAATCGTTCATTATCCGCTCTTCTCCGACCGGGACGCGGCCATTAACTCCGACCTTCCCACCCTTCTCCGGGTGTCCCCCTCAACCTCCCGCGCTCTGTCTGCCTACCACTGTCCCGCCCGTCACACCCCATGGCCGCGTCCGCAACTCCGGCGCGGCCATGGGCCCCCGCCGCAATGGGAGGCACAATGAACAACAACTGGATCAAGCCGCTGGCATCGATCGTGCTAATCGTCGCCGGCGCGCTGGCCGCGTACTACACCACCGTCTATGGCATCCGTCTGACCGTCAGCGAAAAAGCCGACCGCGCCACCGTCGAGCAGATCGACCGCCGCCTGGTCACCATCGAAACGCTCCTGCGCACCGACATCGCGCGCCAGACCGACCTTCTCGAACTGCGCGCCGCCCTCGACAACCGCTTGACCCGCATCGAGACTCTCCTCGAGTCGCGCTGACAGCGATGGCCGGTCTCCACCTCGCAACGCCGATCATGCCACACTCCGTCATTCCAGGCCGGCGCTCTTTGCCGGCTTGGAATCTTTGTTCAAGCCCCCACGCACCACTCCGCGTCATCCGTCATTGCGAGTCCCGCGCTCTTGGCGGGACGAAGCAATCTTTGTTTCCCCCGAAAGGACCACATGCCCGCCGACACCAACTGGGAGATCATCCGCTCCCGCCTTTCCGAACGCATCCGTCGCCGCTTCATCGCCCTGCAACGCCTCCAGGGCGGCCCGCCCGACCCGGAGGCTATCGACCAGGAACTGGATACTTGCGGCAATGACGCCGCCGCGCTCTGGGCCCTGGCCGAACGGGTCGACCGCGCGCTCGATGCCGCCGCCCGGCCGCGCGCGGCACGGCTCCCCATCCCCGGCGGGCCGACGGTCACCGCCAACCATGAATTCCGTACCCGCTGAGAGGAACCCCCATGCCCATCCGCGATCACAACCTCGACTCGATCGGCGAACTCTACGCCACCTTCAAAGTCAAGCAGACCGCCGGCGTCGATGACCTCGATGACTCCCACATCGGCCGCGCGGTCACGCTCACCGACTCCAATGAAGTCGGCCCCGGCGGCGACAACGCCGTGCTGATCGGCAAACTCATCGACCTGAGGCACGAAGACCGCGACACCGGACGCCGTCTCGCGACCGTGCAGATCGCCGGCGTCTGCCGACTGCCCATCGGTGCGCCGTTTCCGTCGGTCGGCGAGCGCGTCGTCTGCGCCGCCAACGCCACGGTCAAGCAGGCGCCCGGTCTCACCGGCAACGATCCCGCCGGCGGCACCACCGCCCGCGGCACCGTGCTGGCCGTCAACGGCGCCACCGATTGCATCATCCTGCTGAATTGATCCTCAACACACTCTCCACGCGCGCAAGGGGCTTTCAGCCGCTTGCGCCGCCCCAAGGACCCCATGGACCTCGATAAACTTCTCTCCGATCCACCCGCCGACCTGCTGGCGCGCGCATCCGCCGATCCGTCCGGTGGCCCCGTCGATCTGCGACGCGCCCGTCAACTGTCCATCACCCGCGACACCTACCTTGAAGCCGAGTCGCGCGGCCTGACCCTCTCCGAGCTGCTCGAGTCCCCCGACTTCGACCCCAGCCCCGCCGACAGCCCGCTGGATGCCTTCGAACGGCAACTGGCCGCGCGCGGACTGCGTGTCGGTGGATCCAACCCGGTCACCGTCGAGCTGTTCCATCGCGGCGCGCCGGCGCTTTTGCCCGAATTCATGATGCGCGAAATCCGCGCCGGCATGGCGATGCGGCCCGAGCTGGCCGGCCTGGTCGGCGCCACCTCGCGCATCACCGCCAGCCGCTACACCCCCTTCGATGTCGATGCCGCCGTCACCGATCCGAAATGGTCGCTGCGTCCGACCGGCGATGGCGCCCATGTCCCGGCGGTGGTGGTCACCGAACGGGTCAACTCGATCGACATTCCCGACTATGGCCTGGCGCTCAAGGCCTCGTACAAGGCCCTGCGTCACCGCACCATGCCGCAGTTCAAGGTGCTGCTCTGGTACATTGGCTACCGCATGCAGGTCGACAAACTCGGATTGCTGGTCGATGTCCTGCTCAACGGCGACGGCAACGACAATCCGGCCGACGTGATCAACACCGCCGTCTCCGGCGCCTTCACCTACGATGACCTCGTCGCCTTCTGGTCGGAACTGCATCCGTTCGAGATGAACACGCTGATCTGCGGTAAGGCGAAGCTGGCCGCCATCCTCACCATGGATGAATTCAAGGACGCCAACGCCGGGTTCCGGTTTCAGAGCACCGGCGAACTGGTCAGCCCGATCGGCGCCTCGCTGGTGCGCTCCGATGAAGTCCCCGCCGATCTGGTCATCGGCATCGATCGCCGCTTTGCCGCCGAGGAGGTCATCACCCAGCCGCTCACCGTCGAATACGACAAGATTATCGAGCAGCGCTTCGAGGAGGCGGTGATCTCCGAATCGGTCGCCTACGCCAAGGTCATTCCCGACGCCGCCAAAGCCCTCGACACCGTCTGGCCGTAGCGACCCCTCACCCGCCTCACGCCCATCGGCGTGAGGCGGCCTCTCCCTCAGGCAGAGGCGAACTCTTTTCCGTCCATGTTGAACTAACCTGCAGGGCGGGCCCCGCCCGCCGCCTTTTCTGCTTACATCACATTGACATTCGCTCTCGGGGAGGGCGAAGCCCGGAGGTGCTGGGCCTGCTCTTCTCGCGCCCCACGCCGCGCGCGGCTCGCCACCTTCGGGGCTCACCCTCCCCAAGAGCATCCGGTTCTTCTGAATAGGACGTTCACCTCCCCCTCTGGGGGAGGTCGCTCTGCGGAGCAGAGCGGGTGAGGGCACCCGCACACTCCGCAATCCCATCGCTCATGCACATCCTCCTCGACACCTCCACCGCCCAATTCCCCGCCGGTCTGCCGACGCAGAAACGGATCTTCCGTCTCGCCCACGGCGCGTATGCCGGACGGCTCCTCGCGCTGTTTGCGCGCACACCGTCCAATCTGGCCCTGTGCTGGTCCGATCCGCCGCATACCGCTTGGACCGACCCGGTCGACTTTCTCACCGAATCGGATGACCTGCCCTTCGATGCGGTGATCGATCGTGATGGCCATGTCACCGTCGCCTACACACAATCCGGAACCGCCGCGCTGCGTGTGGTCCGTCTCGCGCATCTGAATGGCGCCTGGGCGCCGCAGACCCCGGTCACGGTCTTCGATTCGGCGTCGTCGGCCAATCGTCAGCCGTCCATCACACTTGATGCTTACAATCGTCTCTGGATTGCCTGGGCGCGCGATGATGCCGGCGCCATCTCGCTGCGGGTGAAGTCCTCAAGCGATGACGGCGCCACCTGGGGCGCGGGCACGGCCGATCCGGGAACCGATCTGTCCGGCACCGTCAGCGCCGTCTTCCCACATCTTGCGCCGCGTCCGACTCATCTGCATTGCCTCTATACGGTGAACGGAACCGAGGCGCGTCATCGCCGCATCACGCTCGATGCCACACTCTGGGATCCGGCCGATCTGCTCTACACCGGCTCCGGTCTCGGCGCCGACATCACCGGCGCGGTCGCCGCCGATGGACGGCTCGGCGCGCTCTTTGCCGCCGAGGGGCAATTGGTTCTGAAGGAGTACGATGGTGCAACCTGGGGCGCCTTGCAGACCGTCGCCGCTCAACCCGCCGTCGCGCCCATCCTTCGCTATCTTGACTTGTTGCCCTACGCCTTCTTCCTGCGCAACGTCGGCGCCGATCAGAACCGACTCTATGCCACCCACCGCAGCGGCAACGCATTTGTGGCGCCCGAGCCGGTCTTAAGCGAACAGCCGGCCTTCGCCGCCGTCTTCTGTTTTGATTCCGACGCCCCCATACCCTTCGCCGACCTGACCGCGGCCGCCGCGTCGAGCTCCGTTGCCGATATCGTTCACCCGGCCTCCGGCGCATTGCTGGCGGCGGCGGGCGATGCGCTCTACCTGGGCGCCGCCGATCGCTTCGATTTCGTTCGCGTCATCCTCTCGCAAAGCGGCGCAGGCGGCACGGTGACCTGGGCGTACTGGAACGGCGCCTCGTGGAGCGAATTTGTCCCCGCCTCCGGCCCGTATCATTTCGACTCCGCCAATGCCGGGGTGCGTCTCTTCAGCGACACCCTCGCCATCCCCGCCGATTGGCAGAAACACACGCTCCAAGGCGCGCATCAGTTCTGGCTGCGTGCGCTGTGCGGCTCACCTTACGCCACTGTCCCAATCGGCACACAGATCACCGCCGTGACCGAACTGACCGCGGTCTCCATCTGATACCGCGCCACGCACAGAGATTCCCATGTCCTTCACCTCCCGCGATCTCGTACGCGCTCATCTCACTTTCGCCAGCCTCGGCGAAGTCCCGATCCGCGCCGTCCCGGTGGTGCTCAGCGGCGACATCCCCGCGGCGTTCCCGCATGCCGGCCTGGCGACTGGCTCGGTGATCGTCAAGGCCCCGCGCGACTTCGCCCCGACGCTCGAATGGCGAACGCTCGATGCCGGTTGGGCCATCCTCAGTCATGCCCAATTGATCCCAGGCACCGTGCTGATCGCCGCCGACAGTTCGCTCGGCCGGTGGTTCAGCGAGAATGTCGATTACATCGTCGACGCGCCCGGCGGACGGATCCGCCGTCTGGTTAATGGCGCGATCGCCGCCGGCCAGACCGTCGCCGTCTGGTATCTCCACTATCATCTCTACAGCGAGGGAGAGGACTATACCGTCGACACGGCGCGCGGCGAATTGACACGCCGCGCCGATGGCGCGATCGCCGATGGCCAGGAGGTGCTGGTCGATTACACCGTCGCCCTCGGCGCCGTCTCCGACACCATCATCGATCAGGCCATCGCTGAATCGGGGGAGCTGGCCCTGCAGATTGTCGCGCCGGTCTACCATGACGCTCCCGCGCCCGGGGTGGTGGTCGGCGCCACGCACCTGGCGGTGGCGCAATTGGCGCGCATGCGCGCCGCGGCCGTGCTGGCGGATGCGAGCACCGGCGCGCCGGCCGCACGCGCCGCCGCGCAACTGTGGCTGGAGATCGCCGCCCAATACGATCGCTCCGCGCGCACGTTCCTCTCTCGCTACGCCGCCCCCGTCGCCGCCCGCGCACCGCTTCAACGCGGATAAGCCCCATCGGCCCATCCGTCCCCTTGCCCCATGAACTCCACCTTCACCCTCCTCAACGCCCGTCGCGCCTGGCTGGTGCGCGACCTGGCGGTGCATGGCCAGTTGCACACCGACACCATCGCCGCGCTCGGCGCCGAAACCGAAGGAACCGGACGCCGCGTCGTCTTCTATCAGTTTGCGGTGGCCGGGACGCCGCAGGAGGTGGCCTTCGCGTCGCTGGTCGATCATCGCGGCAACCCGCTGCCGGCCACCATCGCCGCGCCGGTGGTGATTCCGATTCTCCGCAACGCCATCCCGGTCGCGCTGTCCGCCCCGCCGACACCGTCGGGCTTCCGCATCGCCAAGACCGCCGGCACCGCCGAGCTCGCCCTGGTCGACCTCTGGATCATCGAGGCCCGCGACTGACCCTTTCGCTTTCCGCATGCGCATCCATCTCGATGACTCCGCAATCGCCCCGCGCTCGATCGCGCGCGACCTGGCCGCCATCGAACGGTTGATCGAACGCTGCGAGCAGGAACTGGAAGGCGCCGAGTTGAATGTCAAACTCGCCGACTTTGTCCGTCTGCTCGAATTCCGCGCCAAACTCCAGCCGACCGTCGATGCCGAAGCCACCTTCTGGCGGCTGATCGATGAGATGCGCCGCGAGGAACTTGCGCGCGACACATCCGCGCCCGTCGCCCCGTCGGACAGGGAAGAAGACGCACGCTGAGCCGCGAATGGTTTTCCATCCTCTCACACCATTGCCATGCTGCCCCGCCTGATCATCGCCTTCCTGGCCTTCACCGCCACCGCCACGGCGGTCACTTTCGGCGATCCGACCGCCTACAGCACCAACTTCACCGTCAAAGATGTGGTCGCCGCGGTTGCCGGCACGCCGTCGCAATCCGGCCGCTGCGATTCGATCACCGCCTACCTGAAGTTCAACCTCGACTCCTGCAAGGCGCGCGCCGCGCTCTACACGATCGCCGGCTCCGACACCGTGCTGGTCGCAGGCGGGGTCAGCGTCGAACGCCGCTTCGCCGCCAACGCCGCCTTCATTTGGCAGGGCTTCGCCTTCGCCGATCCCAAGCCCGCCATCAATGCCAACACCACCTACCTGATCGCCATCTTCGCCGACACCGCCGGCGCCACCGGCGCCGGTTTGGCGCGTGTCGGCGTCAGTTCCGGCGGCGCAACGCTGGTGTCGAAGAATGCCAATTACGAATCCGGCGTCCCCGTTACGCTCAATCCCTCCTCCGGCGCCGCTAGTTTCCGCATGTCGATCTATGTCACCTACACACCAACCCTCGGCCCGCCCCCGCGCCGTCGTCTCATCGCCACCCCGCGCTGAGTCCCGCGCACGTTCATCCTCGGGACCAGAAAACCGGGCCGGATCTCAGACCCGCCCCTGCGATGGATTGCGAATCGAGAACCGAACGCCATGCGCATACTGTTAACACTGCTGCTGCTTCTTCCCGCCTTGCCCGCTCACGCCGTCATCCTCAACAACGCAGGCACAGCCGCGCAGGACTCGCTTGCCATCACCTTCCAATGTCTCGACTCCCTCGGACGGCCGGTGGCGCTGGCGGCCGGGGATTCGATCTACCTGCTGGTCTTTGGGCCGTCGGGCGCGCTCTGCCACCGCGACTCGATGGCCCACAGCAACGCCCGGATCACCGCCGCCGACTGGGAGGACTTTGATCGCGGCGAGGCCTACACCTTCCGTGACGCCGTCGCCAACCTCGATGGCGCCGGCACCAACGGTATCTATCGCTATGTGCTGACCGTGCAGGACAACACCGGCGCCGACCTCGAGACCGCCTGGCATGGCGCCTTCACGCTCTACACCACCGCCGATTTCACCGACTACCTCGATGACCAGTACTTCAACTCCAACTGGAGCGACAGCCAGCGCGACTCGGTCCTGCGTTCGTTGCGCTGGAGCGAGGGGAATTCGCTGGCGCGCCTCGGCGATGTCGGGCTGGGCGCCGGGACAAAGTCGCTGGTCGTGTATCTGATTGACACATCGGGCGTCGATGACACAATCCCCGACGTTCTCGTCTCGCTTAAGGATGCCGGGCAAAGCGCCAATCTCGCGCAGGGGAGAGCCCTGCCGCCGGGACGAATTGTCTTTGCGGTGAACGCGGCGACCGCCTACGTCGCCGTGCCGGCGCTCGTCGGCTATGTGTGGCCCATCACGTCGCTTACGACAACCGCCGGCGCGTCACCGGACACTCTGCTGATCTTGGGATATAATCTCGACCCCGGGACACCGGCGACCGCGTCATTGTGCCGTGTCTATGGCTGGGTGCAGGATCTCTCCTCCGGGCAGATCGCCGGCGCCGAAGTCCGCGCCCGCATCGCCGAAACGCCCCTCCGGTACCAGGGCATCATCATCTCCCCCTACGAACGCCGCACCACCACCGATTCGCTCGGCTATTGGTACCTCGATCTGTATCCCAGCGAGCTTCTGACACCGGACGCCACCCGCTACGAATTCGAGATCCGCTACACCAACGGCGCGATCCTCCGCCGCAAGATCACCGTCCCCAACACCACCACCTGGCTTCTGACTTGGTGAGAGGCGTCTGCCCTGCGTAGCTCTAGCGAAGCAGGGTGGCTGGTGACAGGGTTGGTAATTCCTTTGCGGGGAGCGAGCGTACCCTGGCTTGCTGCTTGGTCGATCTGGGCGCAAGAGCAGCTCGGCGCAGCGTCACACCCAAGGCCACACGCCCTGAAAAATCCCGCACTAAGACGGGTTGCAACGTAAGTCTTACGGAACGGCCATGGAGGCAAATGAGTCTGTTGCGGAGGGTATTGGGGATGCCGAAGAATTCACCGAGAGCCGGCGTACATTCATTGGAAGACCTTCATAATTTCAATGAGGAATTCATACCATCGAAGGACATTGAGTATCGATGGATTTATGAGCACGCATTGAAGTGTCACTCGATAGCCCGTGAAGCCCAAACGAACGTCTGGTCAAAAGCCGATCGTGCCGCCGGCTATGCCGTCGCAGTCATTTCAATCCTCGCGGCCGCGATGACTCAGCTGCCAGATCATAACACGAGTCACCTTATTCTGGTGCTGTGGATTGGAATGGCGCTTGCTGCGGTGTCGGGCGCCCTCGCGCTACGGGCACAGACACCAAGGAAGCGGCCAGCACTACCCGACATCATCGACATTGACCGGATAGCAAAAGCATACGGACCTGACTATGCGTCAAATGAGGTCATGGGCAAGGTCGCAGCGGCGATCTCCGAGTCTGCACATGCCCGTGCCGAAGACACTCATAGCACAGGAGCTGCCGTCCGGCGTGCGTACTGGCTGCTGTATGCCGCAGCTATCTGGGTGTTGCTGGCCTTCCCGCTCGCATGGTCACTTAAGTGATTTTTGACCGAGCCGGGGGCACAAAGGCCTCCGTCACCAACTGACCTTGTATCCCCTGTACGGGTGCTGGTGGAGGTGGCGGAGGTGGTGGCGACGGAGGCGGCGGCGGTGACGGTGGCGAGGCTTGATCTCTAGTTTCTGACATACCACGATTCCTCCTGAATTCTCATGAATAGAGTTGGTGGGGAGTCGGTAGAAACGGCAAGCAGCGCGGGGCCGATTCGCATTCGCGAACCTTTATCATTGCCTCTAAACGATCCTTACCCGCGACTCAGACTCCCCTCCAGACTTTGACCAACCCCCAAGTAGATGGGGGCCGTAGATTCGGTAGACACCAAAACGCTACGCACATGGTTCGGTACGCGACTGCCCCCCGGGCAGTCATCCGCCATGAACTTGTCGTTCGCGTGCCCGTTTCTGATCCGTCCCAACTCACAGCCCTTTTCGAGTCACGCTACGTGTCTACTCACGTAGGCACTACCGTGGGACGGCAAAAAGAGCGCTTGGAAGAATGCGCTCAAGTGCTTCACCCCCTTGGGTCCCCGCCAGGGTATTCTGGCGGTAACACGGGCCTACCTACAAAGTCCCGCTCGTCATCGCAATCACATTCTCACAAAATCGAATCACTTTGTGCGCCCTTTGGTGCTACAGCATTTCCCCCTGCTTGCTCTTATCCCCGGTCTTCTTTCGCGGCGCCTGCTTGAAGGTCTTGTTTGTGTGGTGTGGGTAGTCGATGCCTTTTCCGTCTAGCAGCTCCTCGATTGTCAGGATCTGCAAGACAGGATGCTTTGTTCCCCACGGCGAATTGTAGAATCCCGCGCTCGCCGCTTCAGAACGCATCGGCTTGGTCGAATCCTCAAGAGTGATGAGGACGCCGATTGCGGCCTTCTCGCGGTCAATGACTCCCCGAAGGTCGCGAACATCTTTGACCGAAACCCCACCGCTCTTCACAGACAGAATGATCTGCTTCGTCGTGCCTTTCGGACCTTCATCGTGGAAGTAGAGGCGACCATCGATCCCCTGATCCGCGCCCCTCTTCTGCTCGATGGGCCTGGCGTCCACCAGACCAAGTGCCCACCATTGGAATTGGAAGCGGTCCGCCACGGCGAGCGCTTGAGCATCCGCGACCGAAACTGGCTCTCCGATGACCTTGTACTGGACCGAATCCCCGAATGAATCATGCAACCGATGCCGGATCAGAGTAATCGCCAAGTGAGTGATGTCTATGCCGATCCAGCGCCGCTTGAGCTTCTGAGCGGCGGCGATTGTTGTCCCGCATCCGCAAAACGGATCGAGCACGGTATCGCCCTCGTTACAGCTCGCCGACAGGATTCGCTCTAAGAGCGCTTCCGGCTTTTGGGTGGGGTAGCCGAGTCGTTCAGCAGCTTGAGAATTGATCGGGGGGATGTCGGTCCAGACACTTGTAACGGGAGTGCCCGTCATTTCGTCCAGATAGCGCTTGTACTGGGGCATTCCCGACTTTGAATAAACGAGCCGTCCTTCATCATGCAAGCGCTGCATTCTCTCCTTTGTCCAGCGCCATACGCGCGTCAGCCCGTTCCACTCATAGGTTAGGTTTGGGCGATTCGGATTTGGATTCAGGCAGTTGTCGAGACGGTACCGCCTACCGTTGTCGGTGTCGATACGATTGTAATGACTCTCGAGGTACTTCTCGTTGTGCGGGAGAAACGATGGATTCCAGCGTGTCGCGGATTTGTCCCGAGCATAGAACAACAGAACATCATGGGAGCTCGCGTATCGAGTGAATGCATGTCCCTTCGGCGTAGACCGCTGCCAGATAATCTCGTTTAGGAATTGGTCCGGTCCGAAGATAGAATCCATGAGCATCTTGAGATAATGGCTGGCTGTAGGATCACAATGCATATAGATGCTCCCCGTTGGCTTGAGCACTCGCCGCAATTCGACCAATCGCGGGGCCATCATCGACAGATACGCGAGCATGTCCGTATCGCCGAGAAACGATCGGAATCCCAACAGAGCCCGGGACACCTGCCCTCCGCGCTCCACAGTCTCTTGAAACGCCAAGGCCGCCGCTTCATCCCAGCGCCACGTATCCTCAAACGCTTTGATCTGGGACGCCGCTCGAGAACCGTCCTGTTCCTTGAACAACACGTTGTAATCCTGCGCACTGTTGAAAGGTGGGTCGAGATAGATCAGATCCACCGATTCGTCAGCGATGTAGCGGCGCAGAATTTCGAGATTATCGCCGTAATAGAGTGTGTTGCCGTCTGCCATGTCGCCTCTCCGACAAAAACAGCCCCTCGCAGGCAAATTCGTCAAGCACGATTTCGGTGCCGGCGATCAGTTTAGCATTGGCCGATTTGAGGCCTCCCAATCAAGTCCTTGTTCCTTCGCTTTGCCGCACAACTTCGGATGGAGATAGTGCTGCATCGACTCCGCCGCCCCGGCCCGATTCCCCCGGACCGGGGCGTTTTTTTTTGGATTTCGCGAATTTCCACTGACAGGTTCTGTCACACCCCCTGCCTATCCTGAAAGCGCGCGGCAGGGAGCGGGGAAGAATCGGACCTGAACTGCCACCTGCACGCGTGGCACTACCAAGGGCGGCCCCTCGTACCGACGGGGGGCCGTCCGGGTCATTTCGTGCCCGCCCGCCGGTATGCTGCTGCGCCACACGGCGCAACCGCCTTCCCGTCAATCCCGATGGCGCCGTCGTGGGCCACTCGATGCAACGCGCCCTGTTGTCCCGGTAGGGTGGGTGCGTTTTCTGCACTCTCCGCTCTCGCTGGCATGCATACAACGGTGCGTGCCCTTCGTGAGCGCAATCACCCTCCGAGCTGATTCTGTCAGCTGTCGTGCAGTGCAAGCGGTCCCATGTCGGACCGGCACGGTTCGATAGCGTTTTGGATCATGCGACCCACCTACCTGTTCAAACCCGACATCGCCGACCGTCTCGCCTCCGACTGGCTGCTCCTCTGGCCGCCTCTGCGCGAGGCATTCATCCGATTCAGCGCAGCGTGTGTCCATGAGCTGGGCGCCCCACCGCTGGTCATCACCTGCATCGCCCGCACGGATGCTGAGAATGCCCGCCTCGGCGGCCATCCGGCATCGCTCCACCTGGCCAGACCCTGCCGCGCGATCGACATCCGACGGCGTGGATTCGACCGGTATGCCGCATCGATGAAATCGCTCTGGCAAAGCCGGGGGGAGGGGTGGGATTTCGTCATCGAAGGACCGCCGTATAATCGGCGCGCGCCGCACTTTCATCTGGAAGCCGGCGACCAGAGGCCTCGCAGACACCGCGGCTACGACTTTACCCCGCCCCAGCGAACGAACAGCACCGGCACCAGCACCATGTTCAAAAACGTCGATGTCAACAGCCCGCCCAAAATCACCTGCCCCATCGGGCTTTGAATCTCGTTGCCGGGCTGGCCGCCGGCGATCACCAATGGAATCAGTGCCAGCCCGGCCGACAACGCCGTCATGAACACCGGCCCCAGCCGCTGCAGCGATCCGGTCCGCACCGCCTCGGCCAACGCCATGCCCTCGTCGCGCATCAGGTGCTGGTAGTGTGTGACCAACAGCACGCCGTTGCGCGTTGCGATGCCAAAGAGCGTGATGAATCCGACCAGCGTCGCCACGCTCAACGTCTGGGCCCCCATCGCCACCGCGACGATCCCGCCAATCAACGCCAGTGGCAGATTGACCAGCACAATGAGCGTGTGCCGATGATGGCCGAAGGCCCGGTAGAGAATCGCATAGATGGCCACCAGGATGAGCGCCGCCAGCGCCAAGAGGTTGCGCACGCTTTTGGCCGCTTCCTCGAACTGGCCGCCGAACCGGATGTGATATCCCGGCGGCAGGGCGATGTCCGCGTCGATGGCGGCACGCGCCCGCTCGACCGTTCCGGCGAGATCCGCTCCCTCGATGTTGGCGGTCAGCATCGCGACCCGCTGGACATTCTCGCGCCGCACCAGACTGGGGCCCAAGTCGAATTGCACCCGTGCCACATCCGCCAGACGGATCGTGTGCCCCGCGGGTGTGACCACCGGCAAGTCCCCCAGCCGCTCGCGCTCGGCGCGCAACCGCTCCGGATAACGCACCACCACCCGCGAGGCGATTCCATCCTCGACAATCTCGCCCGCCTCGGTCCCCTGATAGAGGGCCTCGATGGTCTGCGACAAATCCGCCGCCGACAGCCCGTGACGCGCCATCGCCGCGCGGTCGTAGGCGATCATCAGACGCGGGATGCTGGCCTGCTCGGTGTTGCTTAAATCGACAAGGCCGGGAATTCCGGCGAGCGTCGCCTCGGCCTGCGCCGCCAATCCGCGCAGGACCGACAGGTCCGGCCCGAAGATTTTCACCGCGAGGTTCGATTTGCTGCCCGAGATCATGTGATCGATCCGGTGGCTGATCGGCTGGCCGAAACTCACATTCGCCCCGGGGATCGTGGCCACCGCCGCCCGCATCGCCGCCAGCAGTTCCTCCTTGCGGCGGCCGGGTCGCAGGACCACTTCCATTTCCGAGGCGTTCACACCCTGCACATGTTCGTCCTTTTCGGCCCGTCCCGTCCGACGGCTGGTCGAAACCACCTCCGGGAATCCCAGCAGGGCCGACTCGATCTGCTGGCCGATCGCATCGCTTTCCGCCAGCGTGATCCCCGGCACGCTGACAATGGCCACCGTAAGCGACCCCTCGTTGAACGGCGGCAGGAAGCTGCGGCCCAGCGACGGGACCAGCGCCAGCGCCGCCGCCAGCATGGCGACGGTCGCCCCGATGACCCAGCCACGCCGCCGCAGCGCCACATCCAGGGTGCGCGCATACAATCGCTTCAGGCCGCGCATCAGCGGCGGTTCATCCTTGCCCAGCGACTTGGCGTCGCGCAGCAGATAGTAGCAGAGCACCGGCGTCACCGTAAGCGAGACCACCAGCGAGGCCGCCAGCGCCGTGACATAGGCAATCCCCAGAGGCCGCAACAGCCGCCCCTCCATCCCCGGCAGGAAGAACAGCGGGACAAAGACCAACCCGATGATCAACGTCGCAAAGAAGATCGCGCCCCGGACCTCGGAGGAGGCGGCGTAGATCACCTCGATCGCCCCGCGACGCGCCGTCTCCGGCAGCGTCCGGTTCTCGCGCAGACGCCGCACGACATTCTCGACATCGATGATGGCGTCATCCACCAGCGCCCCGATCGCGATCGTCAGGCCGCCCAGCGTCATGGTGTTGATCGACAGACCGAACCACGCCAACGTCAGCATCCCCGCCACCAGCGACAACGGCAGTGCCACCGCCGAAATCAGCGTGCTGCGCAGATTGCCCAAAAACAAAAGCAACACCCCGACCACCAGGATGGCGCCGTCACGCATCGCCACCAGGACATTGTGAATCGCCACGGTGATGAAGTCCGCCTGGCGGAAGTTCTCCTTCTCGATCACCACACCTTCAGGCAGCGACCGCGCCAAGGCGGCCAGCGTCTCATCGATTGCCCGCGTCAGCGTCAGCGTGTTGGCGCCGGGTTGTTTCTGCACGCTGAGGATGACGGCCGGACGCGCCCGGTATGAGGCGGTGCCGCGCTTGGGTTCGGCGCCCTCGCGCACCGTGCCCAGGTCGCCCACCCGCAACGGCACGCCGTCGCGCACACGCACCACCGCCGCCGCCAGATCGTCGACATGCCGCGCCCGCGCCAATCCGCGCACCAGATACTCCTGCCCCTGGTCGATGTGGAACCCCGCCGCCGGGTGCGCCGAGGCCTCCTCCAGCGCATGCGCCACCTCCTCGACGCCCAGACCGTGCTGGATCATCCGCGCCGGCTCCAACTCGATTTGGAACTCGCGGACATCGCCGCCGATCGGCGTCACCTGCGAGATGCCCGGAATCGCCAGGAGCCCGCGACGCACCGTGGTCTCGGCGATCAGGCGCAGGGCCAAAGGCGACACGGAGTCCGAGGAGGCGGTCAGCGCGATGAAGGTGATCTCGCCCATGATCGAACTGATGGGCCCCAGTTGCGGCGGCTCCAGCTCCTCGGGCAGCGAGGCCCGCTGCACCCGTTCGGCCACCACCTGACGCGCCCGGTAGACATCCTCGCCCCAGGCGAACTCCACCCAGATGACCGAGATCCCGTCGGCCGACACCGAACGGACCCGTCTCACTCCCGGCGCGCCGTTCAGCGCCGACTCCAGCGGAAAGGTGACCAGCGCCTCGATCTCTTCCGGCCCATACCCCTGTCCTTCGGTGATCACCGTCACCGACGGCGCGGTCAGATCGGGGAAAACATCGACCGGTGTTTCGAGAATCCACAGCGAGCCGGCCAAGAGCGCCAAGCCCGCCCCCAGCAGCGCCAGCGCGCGGTGCCGCAACGACAAGGCGATCAGGCGATTGAGCAACCCGCGCCCCGTCTCCCGTCCCTGGTCTCCGCTAATGGACATGGCCCTCGATTCCTCCGGAGGACAAAAGCGATGCCCGCCGGATCATCGCGCCGCCGCGAGTGACCAAACGCATCCCCGGCGCGATTCCCTCGACCAGCGCCCAGGTTCCCTCGCGTCCCCGCACATGCACCTCGTGACGCGTGAACGCTTCCCCTTCAATCTGGCAGTAGACCACCGTCGTGCCGCCGTCGTCGACCAGCGCCGCCGCGGGGATGACCACGCCGCTGTCGCGCGCGGCCACCGCGATCGCCGCCTCCACCGCCGCGCCCAGACGCAGCCGCTCATCCACCGGGACGATCTCAAGAAGCGCGGTCACCGTGCCGGTGGCCGGATCGACCGCCGGCGACAGCGCGACCAGTCGCAGCGCATCACCCACAAATGACAACGGCTCCGCCTCGCCCGGCAGACGCAGATGCAGCCCGGTGACCCCGGCGCTGACCGCCGCCGCGCCCGCCGGCGGCAACGCCGCTTCCAGCCAGACCGGAGCGGTCTTCACCACACGCAGAAGCGAGTCGCCGGCGTCCACCGCCGCGCCCGCCGTCACCCACACCTCGGCGACCGCGCCCGAAAGGGGAGAGGCGACCAAAATCTCCTCCGCCGCCGAGGATTCCACCAAGGGCTCCAGCGCCGCCACCCGCGCGCGCAGCGGCTCGACATCCGCCTCGCTCACCGCGCCGGTGGCCCGTAGTTTCTCCGCGCGTTCCAGTTGCAGACGCGCCAGCGCCAGCTCGCTGCGCAATTCCGAGATTGACTGTTCGGCGCTGGCGCGGGGACGCAGACGCAGAAGCGGTTCCCCGGCGCGCACACGCAGGCCCGGATACCCGCGCCAGTCGCTGTCCACCACGCCGTTGACCGGCGATGAGACCACCACATCCCCGCCCGCCGCCGGGCGCAGACGCCCCGCGCCGATCACCGTGCGGCGTATCGCGCCGTGCCCGGTCCATGCCGTCGCAAAGGATGTCTTCCATTGCTGTTCTTTGAGGAATCCCACCGGCGCCGAGCCGCCCGCGCCGTCGCTCGATGGTCCCGGCGGCGGCTCCACCAGCCCGCCCGGTGATGCCGCCGTGCCCACACTCACACGGCCCGATGGAATCAATTCGTCGCGTGCGGCGGTCTGGACACGAAAGAACAAATCATACTCGCCCGCCACGGAGGGAGCGATGTCGATGGAGAAGATCCCCGCGCGCAACGCCTCCTCGCGCACAAAGACCTCCTCGGTCCCGCCGGCGGACCGCAGGATCGCCGCGACACGTCCCTCCACCAGCGGCTGGAAGCCATCGAGGATCGTCACATGCGTGTGCGATCGTGACACCGCGCCGACCACCAGCGGTTCGGCTTCGGCGAAGATCTCGAAGTGCTCGCCCCAGGCGGTCACCGCCCAGTTTTCGGTCTCGGCCGCCTCGCCGCCGTGCGCATGCCCGCCGTCGGCTTCGTCGTGTTCATGCGCGCATGACACGGCCAGGAGTCCCAGGACAACGATCAATGTTCGAAAGACTGCCCGCACAGTCATCTCCTTGCAGCCATCACCGGGATGGCGGTTGCCCCGCGCTCCCAGGGAGAGCGCAGGCGCTGCGATGCGGTCCGTGCCGCCGCCAGGGGCGGAGACAGAGACTCACTCTGATGAAATGATCAGGGGATTACAGGGGATACAGGGGAGGCGAGCGGAGAAGCGGCGGACCGGTGTCGCACAGCGGCCGGGGATTCTCCGCTCTCACCGCAATGAGAAGCGAGCGCGCTTCGGGCGGCGGCAACACCGCGAAATACTGCGCCGGCGCCAGGTGCAGCGGCCCGCGCATACCGCGCCAGGCCCGGTAGTCATGGTCGCCCGCGGCGTGATCATGATCGTGCGCGGGCGACTCGGCCGCCAACGTTGCCGGCGATGAGGGATGCTCGGCATGCGCCTCGGCGATGTGCGCCGGAATCCCGAGGACCCAGACCGCCAGCAACACAACGGTCGAAATCGCACCGGTCAATCGCTTCATGGCGGTGGCGGGCTTCACGGACCCAACGATAGTATACCGGAGAGAATAACTCAAGTCGGACAACACAGCACCGCCCCGGCGCCGAAGCGCCGAGGCGGTGTGTCACTCAGGGCCGCGTGGTCCGCAACCCACAGGCAGCCATCCGTAGGCCTACTGCTGATTGTTTGAGCCCTTCGTATCGAGGTTCACATTCGGGCCGCCGCCCGCATGATCCGGCGGCACATAGATGCCATCATCACCGGCGGTAATCGGCCCGGTCGGCGCATCGCCGCACCCCATGACAAACAAACTCATGAGCACGATCACCACCGCGAACACTCCTGCCATTCTCCAGCCGCGCTTCATGACATCCGCCTCCTTCTCCGCTTCGTTGCGCTTCGTCAGCGTGCCTACTCCCCCAAGCATCGCAAAGGACTTGCCCAGCATGTCGCGCCGTTGAACACTAACGCAATCGCATACGGCACAAGTTGTTACGACAGAACATTAAAGTAACTGGTCAAGTGACGATCAGCGCCGACTGGGGCGGCAGGAGAAGAAAGATGGTTTCAATCCAACACCTGATGGGATCAGGTTTGGTGCGTATATTGCCCTGCTCGATTCGGATCGAGACCTCATGCGCCTGCCCATTGTCTGCATCATCGGACGCCCCAACGTGGGCAAATCGACGCTGTTCAACCGTCTGGTCGGACGGCGCCTGGCGGTGGTCGATCCGACCCCCGGCGTCACCCGCGACCGTCTCTACGCCGAAACCGAGTGCGATGGCCGCCGCTTCGCACTCGTCGACACCGGCGGCCTCGTCATGCAATCGGATGATGAGATGCAGCGCGAAATCGCCTCGCAGGCGCAGATCGCCATCGAGGAAGCCGATGCGGTGATCTTCCTGGTCGACGGCAAAGTCGGCATCCACCAGGACGATGAGGCGATCGCACGCATGCTCCTGCGTTCCGGCAAGCCGGCGATTCTCGCGGTCAACAAGATCGACGGCCCCAAACAGGATGCCGACATCTATGACTTCAGCCGCCTCGGCCCGCTGGAGCCGCTGGGCATCTCCGCTTTGCACGGGCGTGCCGCCGGCGATCTGCTCGAACGGCTGGTCGCCATCCTGCCGCCGGAGGAACCGGCCGAAGAGCCCGAAGAGATCGAGTCGATCGCGCTGGCGATTGTCGGTCGCCCCAACGTCGGCAAGTCCTCGCTGGTCAATCGTCTCTTGGGCGAGGAACGGATGATCGTCTCCGCCCGCGCCGGCACCACCCGCGACTCGGTTGACTCGGTTCTGGAGTACGAGGGCGTTCGTTTCACGCTCATCGACACCGCCGGCCTACGACGCGCCAGCCGCGTCCATCAGTCGCTCGAGTTCTACACCACCCTGCGCAGCGTCAAGGCGGTCCAGCGCGCCGACGTCGTCTGTGTTCTGATCGACGCTTCCCAACAACTGGGCACTCAGGACCTTAAGATCGCCGAGGCCGCCGCCCTGGCCGGCAAGGCGCTCTTCTTCGTCATCAACAAGTGGGATCTGATCGAAAAGGATGAGTCCACCGCCGGGCAGTATGTGCATGACCTGCGCATACGCGCCCGCTCCTTCGCCTGGGCGCCGGTGGTCTTCATCTCCGTGCTCACCGGCCAACGCGCCGTCAAGATTCTTGACATGGCCCGCGAGGTGCTCGCCGAAAACCGCAAGCGCATCCCGACTGCCGAGCTCAATGAGACCGTCCTCAACGACATGCGCGACAAGCCGCCACCGGCCGTGCAGGGCAAGCACATCAAGATCAACTACATCACCCAGACAGAAGCGACCCCGCCGACCTTCATCGTCTTCTGCAACCACCCGAAGTTGATCGGCGAATCCTACCAACGCTTCGTCGTCAACCGCATCCGCGAACGCTACGGCTTCACTGGCGCGCCCATTCGTCTCTGGTGGCGCAGCAAAAGCCCGCGCGACTGAGGCGATCCGCTGCTCCCCGCTCTCGGGAGGGGGAGAGGGCCGGGGTGAGGGGCCACATGCGCGCGCGACGTCCCGACTTGCAACGCGCTCCGGCTCAGGGCCGACACTCCACCTTTGTCACCGCGAAAAGCTCGAGTGAAAACTTCCAACACTCCGGCACAAACGCGGCGCGAAATTGCTCATCGGCGCAGTTGTCGGGCAGTGAACGGATGAGGATCGACTTGTCCATGATCTGTTCAATCTGGTAGCCGACCGGACTTTCGCCGGCCTTGATCAGCCGCGTCTGGCCGGTGCGTCCATCGAACATCACCACCGAGTAGGCGCAATCGGAAATGTCATCGCCGATCACCCGCAGCGAGTCGATCCAAAAGCGGTTGTCGATGGCCACCTCGGCGGTCGACCAGGGAAACTTCGGGTTGAGATTCACCGCCTTCACGGCCACCGTCCCCGGCGCCGTCATCCAGCTCTCCGGCGGCAACAGGACAAAATCCTCCCCCGGCGACCAGACCATCCAGCGCACGAGGTTCACCGGATCCAGCGTCTCGCCTTCCAGGCCATAGACATCATCGAAGGTGGTGGTGGCCAGCGGCTGCCCCAGCGAATCCTCAAAGACAATGGCGTAGCGGATGAAGGCGATTTGCGCCTCGTTGAGCGGATCATCCGCTTTGACATCGGCGATCATCTGGATCGCGATCCCGATCCGTCCGGAGGGCGACGTGTGACGCGAGACCGGCGCCTCGGAGGCGCTGCCGCAATGCCACAGCGCCGCGCACAGGGGGAGAAGCAGCAGTTGTCTGGCCATCGTCATCTCCGCATCTTGGACGGGATCTGCCGCGTAACATGCCGCGTGTCGGCAGATCGGGCAAGCGGCGATTCGGAGCGGCCATGTCACCGCGCTTTGTCGGGGAGAGGATCGACGTCGAAACTGAAGGGACCGTCAAGCAGCCGGTCGCGCTGGTCTGGCGCGGACAGCGGCATGGCGTGACCGAGGTGATCGCCGCCTGGTTCGACTGGGGTTTCTCGCCGGCGGCCACCCAGAAGAACTGGCGCACCCGCCGCCACCGGAACTACTTCCGCGTCAAGCTCGACAACGGCGACATCTGCGAAATCTACCTCGACCGCCCGCCGTCCAGCGCCGAAGGGGAGTGGTTCCTGTATCAAATCCTTGACTAAATCGGTGATGTCGCATGGCGCCACGGACCACCGGCGGCCTCTGGCAGCGGCAGTGTTAAGCGTCTCCGGATCGTCACGACTCCCCTGTCGTTTCCGCGAATTGGGACACGCTAAGGGGCGATCAGGAATTGACTTGCGGCAATTGCCAGCACAAAAGCGGAAACACTTGTAGATAAGTGGTCCTAAAAGGGGCGTCAGGGGAGACACCCGGCCTTCGACATCGCTTCGTCCCTTGGCTCTAAGAGACACGCCCACGCATTCGCCAGTAGAGATCGCAACGATACCAAGACACGGCCGACAGACGGCTACAACCCTCGATTACGCCACGACCGCCCAATCACAATCTGTTTCTGCGCCGCACGCCACAGATGCCGTCCCTGCGGGTTGGCGCCCTCGATCTCGACCGTCAGCCAGTACTCCCCGCTTTTGACATTTTCGTTGATGACGAATTCCGACTCAAAGACACAATCCGACCCGCCGCCGCGGTAGACCCGCGCCGCCAGCAGGGTCACGCTGTGCGGACGCGCCGGCTCATCGATGCCCAGCACCGTCAGTTCGCGGCGGATGTCGATGCCCGCCCAGCGCGCCAACGGCGTCTCGGCGCTGTCGGCCACAACCACCGGGCGTCCGGTCCGGACCAGCGTGCCCTTGACCGCACGCACCGGCCGCAGATAAACGCTCACCGCGTACGACCAATCGTCCCCCTCGGGAAACGCAATCTCGACATAGGGGAAAACCGTGTCGCCGACGGCGTACACCGGCTCCGTGTCAATGTACAGATTGCGTCCGCCGCGCTGGACCCCGGGCGCCAGATCGAACCCGCGCGGGCCGCGGGTATACGCCAGCAACAGGTCGCTCATCCCGCGCGAAGCCAAAGGCGAGGGCACGGTAAAATCCAGCGATACGCTGCCGCGGTTGTGCCGGTGGCCGCGCACCGTCAAATCGAGTTCGTAATGTCCGGGTTTCAAACCGGGTACGCACAGATGGATCGGCACCCGCACATTACGGTGATTGCCGACCACCGACAACACCACGCCTGTCAGCCCCAGCCCATAACGCTGTTGCTCGTGACGGATCGTGTGGCCCTGGTCATCGCGAACCGTGTACTCGATCTCCAACGTCTTGGCGGCGATGCTCTCCCGGTTGAGATCGCTTCCGTTGACTCCCACCGCGATCCAGACATCGTCGGTGGAGTCGCGATTGGGAAATGACACCAGCTCGATCACCGGGTCGATGCGCAGCCAGATTTCTGATTTCCGTCGATCGGGCACCAGCGCTGCCCGTGGAATCGAGTCTCCGCGCGGGGCCTGAAAAGCGGCTCCGCGGTCGGCGGCCGACCACCAGTAATACCACGTGCGTGTCGTGTCGCGGTGATAATACGTCGGTGTCACAGCCCAGGTCTCCCACCAGGAGCTGGGCGGCCCATAACGCAGCAAGAAGGGCCAACGGACGTCACCGTACGGATCCCACGGCGGCTCGCCGCAATGGGCGCTGTCGCGTCCCCAGGCCAGCCCTGCCTGCGCGCGCGCCCAATCTTCGGGATGGTCCGCCTGATGCCGCTGAATCAGGGAGAGAAACGACTGGCGGGTGTGCGGCGCCTGCAGGTACAGCGACCACCAGCCGCTGTCGATCATCTGCGCCACATACGACAACTCCGTAAAGCGGGCCGAATCGGCGGCATCGACCAGATCGCGCGGCAACCACCGCCGCACCGGTTCATCCGCCGCCGCGACGCTGTATATCGCGATTGCCGCCAGCGTCAACGCCGTAATTATTCGTCTATTGGCCTGACCGCCACATTCCATGTCGCGATCCCTCCCGGTACTCCGTCGGGGATGATGCCGTCGCCGTCACTTCACTTCACTTCGATCTCCGTCCAGGCCATCACCGGTTTTTCGCCGGTTGGGTCCTCCCAGCGCGATGCCACCTGCACCGAGAGGAAGTACCGCCCGCTTGGCACATCTGCCAGACGGACATCCCCCTGGAATGCGCCGTCCAATGCCTCGCGCGGGTAGATCGCCGATTGCAGGACACGTTCCCGTCGCGACACGCGGCCGCTGAACAACGGATTCCCCTGCGGGATCAGACTGACCGTGACCCGGTAGGCGCTGTCGGGAATCTCCGCCAGCGGGAACTCCACATACAATGCCAGCGAGTCGCGCGGGGCGAACCGTCCCGAGGGGTTGGCGTGGATCAGCCGTCCATGCCGCGGAATGCCGCCGCCCTGCACCGCCCCTGGCGGAAACGCCACCACCACGTCGCTGGCCCCACGCAACGCGCGCCGTGTCGGAATGGTCACCGTGTCGCGATAGACACCCATATTGTCCGGCCCACCGCCCCGCAGCGACAGGACAAACTCATACGGTCCCGGCGCCAATCCCCTCAGCCCGACATACCCCGGTATGGCGACCGCCTCACGCTCCGCAAGCGTCTGCAGTTGCGCCAGTCCGCCGATCGTGCAACTGTCCTGCCCGATCAGCCGCTGTTCCCGGTCGTAAACAATCAACTCAAGACCCAGACGGTCGCGCGCCAACGTCGAATCGCTGAACTGATCCCCGCGCGTCAGCGTGGCGATCCACAGGTCCGATGTCCCATCCGCATTTGGGAAGACCAAGGGCGCGACGTTGGAGTGGATGATCTGCTTGAGGCCAGGGAAGGGAACGAACGCGGGTGGTTTCTGCAGTTCCTCGGCCACGAGTCGTTGATAGCCGATCGTCGATGCCGCGAGGGCTGACGCGCTCTGTCCGCACTGGCCGCCGAGGCAATTCTGCGTCGTTCCGATTGCAGAGATCATGTCGTCACCGTCATAGCGGTTGAGCATGACCGGAGGGCCGCCACCGTTGAGCGAGCTGCATGTCAGAGTAATGCCACGATTATCCCATTCGAGGATATAGGTATCAATGACGGCCGTATCGATGGCTCTGACCATATAACTCGGAATCCCCAGCCGCAGAATCAACTCCCAGCGCACATCCCGGATCGGCGCGTCGATTGTGCTGAGCAACTTCTCCCGGCAGTAGGCGATCCGACGCTCCATCTCCTCGCGCCACTCGTTGCGATGCGGCGTGTCCGGACGCGTCTGCCGGTCCTGGCGCGCGAAGAATTCTTCGATCCGGGCACGGAACTCCGCCGCGTTGGCCGCGGGGCGCACCTCGCTTTTCCAGTACTCCGGATCGATGATCTTGATGAACTCCGTCATTTCGCGGACATACGTCGAGTCCGCCGGGCCGGCCGCCGAGGCCAGGATCCGTTCCCGATCAACCGAATCGGGCACACCGGTGCCCACACGCACCGCGCCGCAGGCGCTCAACGCCGCCGCCGCCACCACGATGACACAGCGTCTCATGGCATCCCCCTCCGGCCTGGGCCGGACCGCGACGCCGGCGGGCGTCGCGCACCGCTTGATTCGATTGTCCGCCCGGACCGGGCGGGTTTGACATCTCGTATCTCTCTACCGATAAAGTCGCTGATTATTCCCGGTTGTCAACTCCTTCGCGACCGGATTCCCTTGAATGCCCCCTTGCGCCGTGCCATCATTGCGGCATGACGACGCCCGCACCCCCGAAAATCCGCGTCCAGAAGGGCCTGGTGATCTGCTACACCGGCGACGGCAAGGGGAAGACCACCGCCGCCCTCGGTATGGCCGTACGCGCCGCCGGTTACAACTGGCGGACCTTGATCTGGCAGTTCATCAAGGGCTCCTGGCACTACGGCGAACTGGATGGCCTCCAACTGTTGTCTCCCTATGTCGAACTGCGCCAGAAAGGGGAGGGATTTGTCGGCATCGTCGACGACAAACTCCCCCGCGAGGTCCACCGCCAGGCCGCCCTCGCCGCCTTAACCGAGGTGAAGGATGAAATCACTTCGGGACACTGGCAGATCGTGATCCTCGATGAAATCTTCGTTGCCTGCCAACTCGGCTTCCTCACCGGCGCCGATCTGGTCGCCCTGATTGACACCAAGCCCGCCAACGTCCATCTGGTGCTCACCGGACGAGGCGCGCCGCCCGAGGTGATCGAACGCGCCGACCTCGTCACCGAAATGCGCGAGATCAAACACCCCTACCAAAAGGGCGAACTGGCGCAAAAAGGCGTCGATTACTGAGCCGCCGCGCCCCAATGGGGGCGTCCCCATACCGACACGCAAACCGTTGCACAGCCCCCGGCCCTCGCCGGGGGCTGTGTCATCTTTCGCATAACGCTTCGCCCGGGCGCGCCGATAATCTCATAGACATGACCCACTCCCTGTATCAATCCATGCCGATCCCGGCGGCCGTGCTGATCGTCGATGACGAGCCCGGCATCCGCATCCTGCTCCACGACTGGCTGGCCGATCAGCCGGGCATGACCGTCCATGTGGCCGCCAATGTCCACGAAGCCATCGACCTGCTCGACAAGCGCGCCGTCGATCTTCTGTTGGTCGACTTGTTTTTGCCCGATGGCTCGGGTCTCGATGTCATTCGCCGCGCCCGTCAGGTCCAGCCGCATGCGGTCTCGATTCTGATCACCGCGCACCCGACCGTCGAGACCGCCATCTCGGCTTTGCAGCATGGCACCTACGACTACATCATCAAGCCATTCCGTCTGGAGATGCTCTCGGCCGCCATTCACCGCGCCCTCGACAACTGCCGTCTGCGCCGCGAGAACATGGAACTGCGCGAGCAGGTTGCCGTCTCCGAGCTCAACCGCGCCGTCGGCACCATCTCCGGCGTCGATCAGATTCTGCAGGCGGTCAACGAGACCGTGGTGCGCGAATGCGCCGCCGAGGCTGCCAGCGTGCTGTTGCGCCATCCCGAGACCGGTCAATTGGAGATGCGCGCCTTCCATGGCGACCCGGCCCTCCTGCAGGAGCCCCCGCAGGCGCGCTTCCTGCGCGGCGAGACCGTGACCTCCAACGCCGCCTTGGCCAACGGCCAGACCGTCGTGCTCGAGGACAGCCAGATCGCGCTGTTCCCGAACGACCACGATGGCGCCATGCGCATCTGCCAGCCCCTGGTGGTGAAGGGTCAGGCCATCGGGTTGCTGAACATCGTGCGCCGCGCCACCGCCGGGCCGGTCGGCGATGGCACCCTGCGCGCGATCGGCATGATCGCCCAGCAGGCGGCGATCGCCATCGACAACGCCCGCCTCTACAAGGACCTCCAGGCGACCTACGTCGAGACCGTCACCGCTCTGGCCAACGCCATCGAAATCCGCGATCCCTACACCCACGGACACACCGATCGGGTCAAGGTGCTCGCGCGCGCCATCGGCGCCAAGATGGGCTGGGACCCCGAACGGCTCACCAATCTCTGGATTGGCTGCACGCTCCACGACATCGGCAAGATTGGTGTGCCCGACTCGATCCTCTCCAAACCCGGCCCGCTCACCCCCGATGAGTTCGCCGTGATGAAGACCCACCCCGAAATCGGCGCCAAGATCATCGAGGGCGTGCCGTTTCTGAGGGCCGCAATCCCGTATGTGTACTATCACCACGAGCGCTACAACGGCACCGGCTACCCCAGCGGCCTGGCGGGGGAGGAGATCCCGATCGAAGGACGCCTCCTGGCCGTGGTCGATGCCTTCGATGCCATCACCTCCGACCGTCCCTACCGCCGCGGCCAGTCGCTGGCCGCCGCGCGCGAGGAACTGCGCATCTTTTCCGGCATCCAGTTCGACCCGGCGATCGTAGACATCTTCTTCGAGGTCCTCGACTCGACCGATTTCCCGTGGATCGTCTCGCAGCGCCACCGCGACGCCGACAACCTGACGACCATCCCGGTGCAGTCCCCGGCGTGAGAAGGCATTGCCAGCGGCGCGACGCCGCTGTTCTTTAGGCCGTCATGCCGCCCCGCTCCAAAGCCCATGCTCCGGACAACGCCGCGCTGTTGAGCCATGTGGTCGTCGTCCTCGGCGTCGTCGCCGCCGTGATTGTCTTTATCGTCAATGCCCGCCAGCTCTGGTTCACCCAGGATGACGCCTTCATCTCCTACCGCTATGCCCGCCACGCCCTCGAGGGGCATGGATTGGTGTTCAACATCGGCGAGCGCGTCGAAGGGTACACCAACTTCCTCTGGGTGATCTGGCTGGTCCTCTGCGGCCTGGTCGGCATCGACTTCGATCCGGCCGCCAAGGCGCTGGGCATGGCCGCGGGGATAGGCATGATCATCCTTGCCGCGCTGCTGTCACGGCGTTGCTGGGAGCAGATTTATGACCGCGGCGGCCACTGGGCCGGTTTCTCCGGCGCGTTGATTGCCGGCGTCAATGGCTCCCTGGCCTACTGGGCGGTCTCCGGGCTGGAGACCGCGCTGTTTGGTTTCCTCGTGGCGCTTGCCGTCTGGCTCTGGCTTGGCCAGTCGCGGCTGACCCCGATCGCCCTGGCGCTGGCCACCATGACCCGTCCCGAAGGCGGGCTGTTCTGGATTCTGCTGTCGGGATGCGAATATGTCATCAGCCGTGACGGGCGACGCGCGCTGTATCTGTTCGGCCTCACCGCGATTCTGCTCGCGCCATTCGGATTGTTCAAACTGCTCTACTATGGCGGCCTGCTGCCCAATCCATTCTATGCCAAGACCGGGCTGGCCTGGGAGTATGTGCAAAGCGGCCTGCAGTACGCCTGGCTCTTCCTCCGGCACTACATGATCTATGGGGTTATGCTCCTCCCTGTCGGCATCGCCGTGTGGAAGCTGCCCGGACGCTGGAAGTGTGTGCCGCTGCTGTTTTTGATCTACACCGGCTACATCATCGTCATCGGCGGCGATGTCCTGCGCCCGCATCGGTTCTTCGTGCCGATTCTGCCTCTCATGGCCGCGGCAATCATGGCCGGCGGTGCCTGGCTGCCGTCCTGGACACGCCGTCTGCCGATGCCCTATATCGGCACCGTTGCGGCCACCACCGCCTTGCTCACGTTCTCGATCACTCAACCCCGCGAGATTCTCACCTCGACCCGCAATCTCGAGCTGGGCTTGATCGCCAAGATGACCACGATCGCCGACTATCTGCGCCGCATCGATGACCGTCCCTTCACCATCGCCGTCTCGACCATCGGCAAGATCGCCTATGATCTCCCCGGACGCCGCATCATCGACATGCTGGGGTTGACCGACTCGACCGTGGCGCGCCATCCCGAAACCATCCCCGGCAACGAAACCACCTGGCGCGAGCGCAACTTCAACGCCACCTATGTCCTCTCGCAGGACCCCGACTGGATCCTGTTTTCCACCGGCCACAAACCGTCGGCGCCGGCCGAACGCGCCCTCATCCTGCATTCCGAGTTCCGCAACAATTACTACACCGTGCTCTTTCCCGGCACCACCCGGATGCTGGCCATCCACAAGCGCAAGGGCCCCTACAACAAGCCCGACGAGGTCTGGCCCGACATCGAGCTGGCGCACAAGCTCAACGCCGCCTACAACGAACTGGTCGCCGACAATCTTCCCGGCGCAGTTCAGCGTATGCACGAGTTGAAAGCGATCGGACCCTCGGACTGGGCCGCCGCCGACGCCTTCCTCGCCACTGCCTTCATGCAGATGCGCCAGGATGACAGCGCCCTCGCCTATGCCCACCGCGCGCTGGCCATCGATTCCTTCATGGTCAGCGCCTGGCAGACCATCGGCGTCGTCGCCCTCGCCCGTGGCGACTCCGCCCAGGTCGCCTACGCCAATTCGCAAATCAAACGCCTCGCCCCCTGGCTGGCGAATTGATCAGATCCCCCAACTGTCTGATTTGAATTCAGGAGGACAGACATTCCTGTCTGTCCATCGCCTCGTTCGGCGGGTCCGCTTTTGGGACCCGCCGAACGAGGCGATACACACGGCAGGGCCGCCCGGCCGCATGATTCCAGCGGCGTCATTCCAACCCGGTCGCGGCGCTCTTGGCCGCGGCCGGGTTGGAATCTTTGTTCACCTGTGCGGGAATCTCACTCCCCCGCCGACGGGGGGAAATACTGCTCAATGCGGATATTCTCTTTCGGCATCCCGACACGCTGCAACACCCCGGACCCCGTCTGAATCATCCCCGGATGCCCGCACAGATACGCGGTCATCTGCGCCGGCTTCACCCGCGTGGCGTCGATGTACTTGCGCAGCACATCCTCGGCGCGGCCCACCTCGCCGGTCCAGTCCGGCTCCTCCCAGGGACGGCTCACCGAGGCGACATAGCGAAGCATCTTCACATCCATCGACAAGGCCTGGAACTCCTCCTGGTAGGCCAGCTCGTGCGAACGGCTTCCCGCGTGGAGAATGATGAAGTGATGGATGGTCGATTCCTTGCCGGAAAGCAAATCGGCGCGATAGCGCCGCAACATGCTCACATACGGCGCGATCCCGGTGACCGTGGCCACCATCAGATGCGTGGTCCGGCCGCTTTCGGTGTCGAGGAGGAAATGCCCTTTGGTCTTCGGACGGACCATCGCCCATTCGCCGACCTTGAGGTTCCACAGAAGCGGCGTCAACGTCCCGCCCGGGACCAACTCGACGAAGAACTCCAGGAAGCCCTGCGCCTCGGTCGAGCAGATCGAGTAGGGACGTTCGATGATCCGCTCGCCGTTGGCCACGCCGATCGTCGCATACTGCCCCGGCTCCCAGCGCATCGGCGCGGCGGGCTCAAAGACGAAGATCGCCAGCCCCTCGGCGATCTCAAAGCGGCTGCGCAGACGCGCGGTGATGTGTTTGGTCTCGGTCATGGTCTCCAGAGTCGCGCGGCGCACGGCGGCGGCAACCGGGATCATCATACTCCTGAAATCGACTCCGGTCTACACTGAACTTGAGTGGTTTTCGCCGCCTCGTAATCCCGGTTGCGCCGCGTCCCGTCGCGTGCCATCGTTGGGCATGCGCGGCTCCCTGCACACCCGCATGGCCATCGGTCTGGCCGGTGGCATCATCCTCGGCACCGCCTCGCACTTTCTCTTCGGCGATTCCGCCGCGCTGCGCGACCTCATCCGCTATGTCACCCAGCCGGTCGGGCAGATCTTCATCCGGTTGCTGTTCATGCTGGTCATCCCGCTCATCTTCGCGGCGCTCGCCCTGGGTGTCGCCGGCATCGGCGATCCGCGCCGTCTCGGACGCGTGGGCGTCAAGATGTTCGCCTACACGCTCGTCGTGTCCGCCATCGCCGTCTTCCTCGGCATCTTCCTGGTCAATCTCTTCCAGCCCGGCGGCGGCATGTCGGAGGAGACCCGCGCACGGCTCCTCGAGGGCGCGGGGGAGAGGGCCGCCGCGATCACCGCCCGTCCCGAATCGGGCAAGGGCGACCTCGACTTCCTCGTTCGCATCGTCCCCGACAACCCAATCCGCGCCATGGTCGACATGGACATGCTGGCGGTGATGTTCTTCGCGCTGATGATCGGCATCGGCCTCATCATGACCAGGACCGAGCCGGCGCGCCGCTTCGAGGAGGCCCTCTCCGGCCTCTACGACATCACCATGCGCCTCATCGGTCTGGTGATCTCGTTTGCCCCGATCGGCGTCGGCGCCTTGCTCTTCACATTGACCGCCCAATTGGGATACGAGGTCATTCTGCAGTTGTTGCGTTATGTGATCGTCGTGCTGGCGGCGATGGCGATCCACCATTTTGTGGTCTATTCGCTCTCGGTGAAGTTGCTCGGCGGCATGAGTCCGCGGCGGTTTTTCCGCGACATTCAGGAGGTCATGCTGACCGCCTTTTCCACCGCCTCCAGCAACGCCACATTGCCCACCACATTGCGCGTGGCCGAGGAGAACCTGAAACTCCCGCCCAGCGTCAGCCGCTTCGTCCTCACCATCGGCTCCACCGCCAACCAGAACGGCACCGCCCTGTTTGAAGGCGTGACCGTCCTGTTCCTGGCGCAGTTCTATGGCGTCGATCTCTCGCTCGCCCAGCAGATCATGGTGGTCGGCATCTGCATCCTCGGCGGCATCGGCACCGCCGGCATCCCGGCCGGCTCGCTGCCAGTGGTGGCGATGATACTCGGCATGGTCCATGTGCCGATCGAGGGTCTCGGCCTGATCCTCGGCGTCGACCGCTTCCTCGACATGTGCCGCACCACCCTTAACGTCACCGGCGACCTCGCCGCCGCCGTGGTCGTCTCCAAAGGCGAATCCACGTAGGAATCCGGTTGAAATCATCAGCAGGAATCGTCATTCCAGGGGGTGTCCGCGCTCCCGACTCCAAAACTCATCCATCGTCATTCCAAGGGGGGGCCGCGCACCCGACTCCTACACTCATCCCCCGTCATTCCAAAGGGTGTCCGCGCACCCGACTCCGAAACTCTCCCACCGTCATTCCAAGGGGGGTCCGCGCTCTTTGCGGACACCCCTTGGAATCTTTGTTTGCCCCCGATCACCACGGCTGTCAAAACCCCGCATCGATGTCCCGATTTCATCTTGACAAGACTGCCCCACACGCTCAGATTCTAAGCGTAGGACGGTCACACCCCTTCGCTCTCTCGCGGTCCTCACACCGTGAGGAAATCAACTATATTATTGGCGGTATTCCGCGGGAGGTGCTCTATGCGCATTGCGAAACGGTCTGTCGGGATTGCCCTGGCCTTGTCGGTCGCTGCCATCCTCGGTTTCCAAACCCCTCACGCCAACGAAACCAGCCCCATAGCGTCCCCGAAAACCCGCCGCGCCGTCGATCAGGCCCGCATCGAGGCAATCAAACGGCAATCACTGGACCTGCGCCAGGTACGCGCCAGTCTCCGCGGTGACAGGCCTCTCGCGCCCGATGCCGGCCGCACGATCGTTGTCGAAACATCGCCTCTTCAGACGGTCTCGCAGAGTGCGGCCGCCTCACCGCCGCCGCCCTCTCCCGGCCTGGCGCTGGCGCAAACCTCCTACGATTTCCAAGGTGAGGGCTGGAATGGGTATCAGACCGCCCGCGCCTCCGGCGCCGACATCGTGCATTTCATCTGGATGTCCTGGGACCGGATTCCCAGAGATATCGACGATAATGACCGCAGCGTGAATTACCAGTCTTACACCGTGTCCGGTGGGAACTTCATCCAACCCTTCGGCGGTGTCGCGATTGGCGGTTCCACGCTCGCCCGCGCCGGATTCGGCAATGGCGCCGTCTTCGAGGACAACACCTTCCAGGCCACTCTGCATCAGCGCGAAGACCCCAATCTCCCCTATGGTCCCTGGCATCTGGGCTTCCCCACCCCCGGCAACGCCTCGCACATCGCTGAGGGATTGAGTGGTTTGACCGCGCCCTGCAACGAAGCCCTCTGGCCGCTGATCGCCGCCTCCCGCGATGGCGATCGGACCCTGCACATCCTTGCGCATTCCAATGTCAACGACTGCCCAATCGATCTCCTTTGGTACTGGCGCTACAATGGCGCTAGCTGGACCGGCCCGGTGCCGATCGACTCGACGCCGCTGCCTTCCTATGCGATTGCCGATGATCCGACTGGCGACAAAGTCGCCGTGGCCGTCCACGTCGACAATTACACGGCGATGAACGGCCTCAACAATGTGGCCTATCTGGAATCAGCCACCGATGGCGCCGGCTGGATCGACGGCACCGAACCCATCGTCAAGCACGTCATCACCAATTATTCGAATCCCCAAGGTCCGCAGGCGTGGCTGCACATCTCAACCTGCTACGACAATAGCGGGATATTGCACATCGCCTTCGATATGCAGCATGAAGCCAACGCATCGACGGCATCGTCGATTAAGCATTGGAATTCCCTCCGCAACACCATCCGGACGGCGGTCGACGCCTCGTGGTCATTGTCGCCACTCCCCGGATTGTTCAATCTCAACGTGTCCGAACTGACGATGGGAATCGGCGACGGCGCGACACCCTGCCGGGGAGGCGCCGAGTCCAATAACAACTATGTCTACATTGTCTACACGCGATTTGGCGGACAGTCTCAGGCCGAGCAGGAGGATATCTCCGCGCTGGGGTATGCCAACGGGGAGCTCTATCTTGCAATGTCGCCGACCGGAGGGCTCACATGGGGCCCGTCAGTCAACTTGACCAACACCAAGACGCCGCAGTGCAATCCCGGCCCGGCCGATACCCTCACTGGGATTCCCCAGCGTCCCGACAGCGTTTGCCGCTCGGAACATTGGGCCTCCATCGGCCTGGTCGTCTCCGACCTCGATATCTTCTTCATCAGCGACCTGGACGCGGGCGCGGCGGTTCTTGGTGAAGGCACCTGGCAGTTGAATCCGGTGCATTACCTGCGCCTTCCCGGCGGCACCACCGATGCGCAGTACCTCTGCCCCAATCTGGCGCCCAACTTCGCCGCCATACTGGCGGAGGATCCTGTCTGCGAGTTCCACGCCCCGACCTACAGCCAGACGCAGACCACCCTGACGATCATGAACCTGGGCAACGCCGAACTGACCGGTGACGTCAGCGTCTCCGACTTCCCCGGCAACCCAACGCTGGCGGTCAGCGCGCCGGGGCCATACTCCATTCCCGCCGGCGACCCCGATCTGATCCTGACCGTCACCATGACCGCCAACGGCGGTCCGGAGGGGATGTACACCGGGAGCATTGCGGTCACGCACAACGATCCGTCCCAGCCGTCGCCGCAGGTCTTCCCGGTGGAGTTCTTCGTCTTCGATGAGTTCTTCTGCCCGGAATCTCCGGTGATCATGAAGACCGGCGTGGCCAGCCCCGGTTCGCTGGCGTTGCTGGTGGAGAACAACGGCCGTATCGCCGACCAGTATGACAAGGGCGGGCTGTGGCGGCATTCGGATTCGTCGTGGTCGGTCTTCGACGCCTCGCTGCTCATCGCCCATGGCCCGCAATCCCCCGACACCACCGTGTTCCTGCGGTTCTATGACCGGCCATCCAACGGCCAGTATGGATTCCGTCCGTTGAGCGATCTGATCATCGACACCTCGGCCTATGGCACCGGCATGGGATGCGCCTACGCGTCCACCCGGCTGTGCACCCGCGATTCGGTGGTGGGCATCTCGGTGGAGTGGGCCTTCCCGCAGGACTACGCCAAAGATGAGTTCGTCATCGCCCGCTACCGCATCTACCGCCACAACCCGCAGGTCCCGGTGACCGACCTGGCCATCGGCTTGCTGGCCGATCTGAATGCGATGCCCGCCAAACGCCTGGGGGCGGTGCAGTACGGCGCCGCGAACACGCCGGTTGCGGACATGAATCGGAATCTGCTGGGTGTGCAGGGATCCGACACCGCCGGCCATGTCCCTGTGGGTCAGAACACCGCGACACGGTTCCGCGCCGGGATCGCGACACGGGCGCCGTTTGGTTACGCCCAGGTCGGCAACGCCTACACCGATTTGCAGCCGGGGGGAGGGCCGAGCGATGGCTTCCTTTATCGCATCCTGACGCTCCCTGCCAACGGAGCCGACATGTTCGTCGACTCGGCCGCCGATCTGTACACGTTGTTTGCGCTGGACCGCGGCCGATCTCTTGCCCCCGCCGAGACCCTGACCTATGTCGCGATCTTCGCCTCCGACACCATCAGCGAGGCCTCGTTCCTGGCGACGGTGGATGCGGGGCTGGCGTTGGCCTGTTCACCCGATCTGTGCAGCGGGGTGCAATGCGCCTGTCCGTGCTGGGCCGATCCGGAGTGCGACATGGTGCGCTCCGATGTACTGGATGTGGTGGCAACGCTGAACGTGGCATTCCGTGGCGCGGGGGCGATTCTCGATCCGGGCTGTCCGGTGGCGCGCTCCGATGTCGACGCCAACGGTGTCACCGACATCGTCGATGCGGTCAAGGTGGTCGGTGTCGCCTTCCGCGGTCAGATGATCGCGGCCACCTACATCGATCCGTGCTTTGGCTGCGGCGATTGACCGAGTCGGGGAAACGGACAACGTAACCGTCATCCGACGGGGTGTCAGCGCGCCCGACTCCAAAACTCATCCCCCGTCATTCCAAGGGGTGTCCGCGCTCTTTGCGGACACCCCTTGGAATCTTTGTTGCTCTTCCCTCCGCTACTCACACGGCGCGCAAAACCGCAACGCCGGATCGGCCCCGCGCAACACCACATCGATCATCCGCGTCACATCGGCAATGTCGGTCCCGCCATTGCAATCGACATCGGTGCGCCCGTCGGCCAGCGGCCCGTGGTACACACACGCCGTGTCAAACACCGTGCTGTCGGCATTGAAGGCCCGCGCGATGGTGCGCACGATGTCCATCATGTCCGTCGCGCCATCGCATTCCGGGTCGGCGTGGCACTCGCAATGGCAGGTCGCCGGAAAGCCGCAGGCGGGCGCAAAGGCGCCTATGTACCCGCCGTTGGATGCCGCGGTCGCGCAGGGGGAGATCGACGCGAGCGCGTAACCCCCATTGCCCGGATCGCAGAACCAGGGATCGACCGACAGGTTGGTCGGATCGGCCGTCGCCCCGCCGTCGTAGTCGGGATGGTTGCCCCAGACGTTGTTGTGATGCTGCAAAGCGAAGAAGCCGTAGATGCCGTACTCGGCCGAATTGACCACGATGTTATTGGCCGCCAGCCCCGCGCCGCTGATCGAGTAGAAGCCGCGCTGGTTGTTGGCGAAGGTGTTGTTGATGATCCGCGCGCGCCCGCCGAAGTTGTTCCCGATACAGGAAATCCCGCCATTGTTGACAAACAGGTTGTGATGAATGTACGGCGCCGCGTCGGAGCACGTGATGACCACCGGAAACGCCCAGAACATCGGCTGGTAATCGCGGAAGATATTGCCGGTAATCTCCGGGGCGGCGCCACCGTTGACGTCGATATACGCCTCGGCGTATCCGCCGCCAAAGGTGAAGCCACTGATGCGCGTGGACGCCCCCTCGGCGTTGCCGACGGTGATGGTCTTGCCGTAATGATACCCCGGATGCCAGATCGTTGCCGCCGGACCATCGCTGGAGGTGATCACCAGGTCCCAGCCGCGCAGGAGGATGTTCTCGCTGTACTCGCCGGGGCCCACCAGGATTGTGTCCAACTGGCCCGACGAATCCACCGCCGCCTGCAGGGAGGCATACTCCAATGGCACATGATGGGTTCGCCCGGCGCGGGTGAAAAACCGCAGCGAATCCGACCAGGCCCCCCACTGATATCCATCGTGCGCCCGCGCCCGCCACCAGTACTCGGCCCCCGGAAACAGCGGCTTGAAGTTGCCCGATGCGGTCTGGTCGGGTGTCTCAAGGATGTTGACACGTGATCCCGCGACATTCGAAAGCTCCGGATCCCGGTAGATGGTGAACTCATACTTTAGCGGGTCATCGTCGGGGTCCACGCCGTTGATCACGGTCAATTCCTGCGCCCGGGCGGGGAGCAACGCATCGGCGGCGGGGGAGAGGGGGGTCGGCGCGGTGGGAAGACTGTTGGTGCGCAGATCGAAGGTTCGCCACTGCCCCCAGACACCGGCCGCGCGCAGACGCAGCCGCAGGTAATAAGTCACACCGTCCTGCAATTCCGGCCCCTGATACAACCGGTAGGTGGCCGCGCTGGTGAATGGCCACGGCGCCCAGACTTCTGCCACCGTCCAGTCGAGGTCGGTCCCGACCTGGATTTCACACGCCTCCTGCGATGGCGAGCCGCTCGGATAGCGCAACCAGGCGATCAACGGCTCGGCTTCGATGACATGATAACGGTCGTTGTTTCCAATTCGCACATTCCACGGGACCATTCCCGCCGGAACCTTCGGAAACGCCCCGATGTCATTACGGGACCCGTCGGCATCGTTGTAGCCCGGGTCGGGATGCCCGGCATCCAGACAGGGCGACCCATCGCGCAACAGGTACTCTCCTGAGGTCGATCCCAGAAACAGCGGGTTGAGGGAGAGGTTGTTGGGATAACAGCCATCGCACTCGTAATCGTCGCCGTTGAGATAGATGAGATTGTAGTCGGCAGTGTCGGGATGTCCCGCGAGCCCATGCTGGTTGCAGGCGGTGATCGCATTGTTGCGCACCAGTCCGTTCGAACCGGCGCCGAACATGATTCCCTCCCAGTTGCCGTCGATGGTGTTGTCGAGGATAGTCGCAGTGCCGATGGCGATGCCGATCGCCCGCCGCGTCACATTCGCCGCAATCATATTCCCGGCAATCAGGACATTATCGTCGTAGACTCCGATGCAGTCGCCCGAACCGGCGTTCCTGTGAATGATGTTGTCACGGATGGCGCTGTAAGAGCTGTACTGACAGGCAATGATCGATGACCCTCCGGAACCCTGAACGTCGAACCCGCGAAATTCCGCGCCGGCGGCACTGGGGCCGGAAATGAGCACCGTGGGCGCGCCGGTGTCGACGGGGCGCAGATGCGTAAACTCCGCCCCCGCCACACTGATAACCGCGAGCGACTTACCGAGGAAGTCCAGGTTTTCCTTATAGAAGCCGGGGGAGACCAGGATCGAATCGCCGGGCGCCGCGGCCGCTATCGCCCCTTGAATCGTGGCATGATCGCCCGGGACCGCGATCACCGTCGCGGAGACAGAGCCCGATGGGATAAGCCAGAGTATGGCACAAAGGCAATGACTGATGGGAAGACGCATACCGGGCTCCCCGACTGTGAACGGTTCGCCCCCTGAATTCTAAGATAACCTAAATTTCTCCCCCGTAAACGCCCAATCCCAATCCCTCTTGACTCCCGCCCCGGCGGCCGATACTTTAATGACAGTCCAGCGGTTGGCTGGACGGAGCGAATGAGGCGGGAATAGCTCAGTTGGCTAGAGCATCACCTTGCCAAGGTGAATGTCGCGGGTTCGAATCCCGTTTCCCGCTCCATACCAAGATGACGACACACGGCGCCGATTTCGATCTTTGTTGTCCGGTCCCTTAGTCCCGGCGGTGCCGAAGTCTGTTCCTGGTTTGGGCCGCCGCAGCGACGGCCCTTTTTGTTTGCGCAGTGGCGGCGTCACGACAAAGGCGCCGATTGAAGGCGGGTTAGCCAAGCGGTAAGGCGGAGGTCTGCAAAACCTCTATACTCCGGTTCGATTCCGGAACCCGCCTCTCTCCCCGAAGATCCGATTTCGTGAAATAGTCCGTCATTCCAAGTCGGGCGCGGCGCTCTATGCCGCGATCGGCTTGGAGTCTTTGTTCTTCCGCGAGCCGGGTCGTCTCATGGTCCGCCGAACGAGGCGATGCCCGCGGCAGGGCGGCCCTTCCGCAAACCTATTCCCAAATCACCGCCTGCTTCGTACTTTTCCTTGTCCTTCTGCCGGAGTGGCGGAATTGGTAGACGCCAGGGACTTAAAATCCCTTGTCCCGCAAGGGACGTGCCGGTTCGATTCCGGCCTCCGGCACTTTATATATCATATTGCACAACAATATGATATGCGCGTTGATGCGTATTTTACTTTAGGCGGCCTCTGCTCCCGCGCTGTCACAAATTCTTAACCGCGCCTGAAACAAAACCGAATCCCTCCCTGTTGCACGATTAAGGCTGGCCATTGCTTCCACGGCCGTCTGCGCACGTTCCACAATTTCAACAAAACGAGCCGCCACCGGCGGCTCTTCAGGGAGGTTGAATGTCGAGACGTCTTCGATTTGCCGCCGCACTGTTTCTGGTCTGGGGGATTGTCGGATTATCGACGACTCGGGTTATGGCGGATCCGCAGACCTTTCACATCATCGACATCAACGAGGTCTACACCAACGCCGACGGCTCCAAGCAATTCATCGAACTCTTTGCCGGGTCCGCCGGTCAAACCAACCTCGCGCCCACCTGGCTGATCGCGCTCAACGCCGACGGCACCGACACCAATGTCGTCTTCGATTTCACCGCGCTGTTCCCCGCCCTGGACGCAAACGAGACTATTCTCTTGGCCACCGCGGCCATGGCCGACGATTTGGGTTTCAGCCCCGATTTCATCATACCGGCCAACTCGATCTTCCTCGGCAACGGCCGTGTCATCTTCGAGGATCCGCCGCCATTTCCGACCATGGTCGACGCGGTCGCCTACGGCAACTACACCGGCAGCAACACCAACTTTGGTTCGCCGGCGCCGGCGCTTCCTTCCGATGGCTGCCGTTCGCTGGTGCGCAACATCCACGACTACATCCTGCCCAAGGACAACGCCGCCCAGTGGGGGATAGCATCGGCCGCCACCCCGCGCAACAACGCCGGCCAGACCACCACACTGACCTGTCCGCCCGTCGCGCCCGTGTTGGCGTCGATCGGCCCCAGGAATGTGAATGAGGGACAGTTGTTGGCCTTCGGCGTCAGCGCTTCCGACGGCAACGGCGACCCGCTGACCCTCGCCGCCGAAAGCCTGCCCGCGGGCGCCGTCTTCACCGACAACGGCAATGGCACCGGCAATTTCAGTTGGACCCCGGGCTTCACGCAGTCCGGCGCCCCGGTCGTGCGCTTCATCGTCTCCGATGGCGCGCTCGCCGACTCCGAACTGGTCACGATCACCGTCAACGAAGTCACCGATCCTCCGGTCGCGCGCGACTCCGCGGTTGCGGCGCAGGAGGACACGCCGCTGGGCGTCACTTTGCAGGCCTTCGATCCCGACGGCGACCCGATACCGCGCACCGTCGCCAGCGGCCCCTTCCACGGCAGTCTGCAAGTGATCAACGCCAACGCGGGGACCTACACCTACGCTCCCGCCCAGGACTACTTCGGCCCCGACTCAGTGCGGTTCACAGTCAATGACGGCTTTGCGACGTCCAACACCGGCACGCTGCGCATCGATGTCGCCGCCGTCAATGATCCTCCCGTCGCCGCGGACGCCAACTTCAACGCCATCAAGAACACACTCGCGCATGTCCCTGCGCTACCGGTGATCGATGTCGATGATGTCGCCTTTACTGTCGCGTTCGATCTGGGGCCGTTTCATGGCACGGTCTCCAACTTCAACGCCGCCAACGGTTCCTTCGATTACACGCCCGACCTCGACTACGTCGGCCCCGATTCGATCCGCTACCACGCCGATGACGGCGACGGCCCCGGCAACACCGCCACCATCCGCATCAACGTCGCCGAGGGATGCGATTGCTCCTGCCACGCCGACCCGGTCTGCGATCAGGTGCCCAACATCCAGGATGTGGTTTCGGTGGTGAACATCGCCTTCCGCGGCGGCGCCGACACCGTCGACCCGCAGTGCACCCACATCGGCCGCGCCGATCTCAACTGCGACTGCGTCGTCAGCGTGCTCGATGTGGTCAGCATGGTCAACCACGCCTTCCGCGGCGATGCGTCGCCGTTCTGCGACGCCTGCGCCAGCCCGTGCCCATAGACGGTCGGAAAGAGAATGTGCCGGGGCGGCAACCCCGGCTCCATCGGATAGGAGAGAGGTCAGATGAAGAAAGCCGTGATTGCGCTCTGCGTCTTGTTCGCCGCCACCACCCTGGCCGTGCGCGCCGCGGTCATCAAAGTTGGCGGTATCGAAACCCCCAGCCCCACCTTCGTGCCCGATTCCGTGCAGATTTCCGCCGGCGACACCTTGCAGTGGTACCAGATCAATGGCGACCACACCGCCACCTCCGGGACCGGCTCCGGCGATCCCGACGCCGGCAACGACTACAACGGCGCGTTTGGCACAGGCCAGCCCATCTTCCAGCACCAGTTCAACGCCCCCGGCACCTACCAGAACTTCTGCATCCCGCATGAACTGTTCGGCATGACCGGCAAGGTCGTGGTCACGCCCACCGTGGCCGCGCATGTCCGCGCCACCGACATCCTGGCTTTTGACCCTGATTCTGTGCCGGTGCTCACCGGGCAGACGGTCGAGTTCTACTGGAGCGGGAACGATGCCCACACGCTGACTTCGGGCACCGGTTCGGGCGATCCGAACGCCGGCAATCTGATCAACTCTCCGCTGGATGCCAGCGTCCCGGCCATACAACTGACCTTTAACTCCCCTGGTGTCTATCCGTTTTTCTGTACGCCCCACGAATTCGCCAACATGCGCACCACCGTCTATGTGTCCACTCCCTGCAATTGCCCCTGCAAGTTTGATCCGCAGTGTGACGGTATTATTTCCAACGTTCAGGATGTCGTGATCACGGTCAACGTCGCCTTTCGCGGCGCGGCGCCGACCGTGGACGCCGGCTGTCCCAATGAGCGCACCGATGTCGACGCCAATGGCGTCACCAGCGTCACCGACGTGGTCAAGGTGGTCAATGTCGCCTTCCGCGGCCAGACCGCCGCGGCCAATTACGTCGACCCCTGCCTGTAACCGATCGAGACTCCCGCTCTTACGGGCCGCGGCCCCTCCGGGCCGCGGCCC
>DATMBC010000011.1 GCA_035559435.1 bacterium | reverse complement strand
GACGCGCCCGGGCCCGCCAAGTCCAGACCAGAAAGCCCAGCAAGAGCGGCAACGCCGCCAGTCCCCAGAGCCATTGTGAGGCGCCGAATCGCATAGGGCTTCTCTTACGGAATCCGCCGGAACCAGGTTCCCGACAGCACGGCGCTCAGCACGGTGGCCCCCAGCGCCAGGGCGGCGAACCAGCCGAACAGGTCGCGGTATTGAACGTATTCCTTCACCTTTACTTCGGTCTTTTCCAGCGTGCTGATTTCCTTGTAGATGCGTTCGAGCATCTGTTCCGATTGGGCGCGGTAGTAGCGCCCGCCGGTCATGTCGGCGATTTGCTGGAGAATCTCCTCGTCGATCTCGTTGGGCAGACTGATGTAGCGTTTGCCGAAGATCGGATCCTCGACCGGATACATGGCGTTGCCGGGCTTGCCGGCGCCGATGGTGTAGACTTTGACACCGAGGGTCTTGGCGACCTGCGCGGCGGTGAGCGGCTCGATCTGGCCGCGGTTGTTGACCCCGTCGGTGAGCAGGATCACGATCTTGCTTTTGGCATTGGACTCGCGCAGACGGTTCAGCGCGTTGGCCAGCCCGGTGCCGATGGCAGTGCCGTCCTCGATCATCCCGAAGTCGACCTTCTCGAGCAGGCCCAGCAGGACATCGTAGTCAAGCGTGAGCGGGCACTGGGTGAACGATTCGCCGGAGAAAACCACCAGCCCGATGCGGTCGTTGGTGCGTCCCTTGACAAAATCGCGGATCACTTCCTTGGCGACGTAGAGACGGTTGTGCGGCTGGAAGTCCTCGGCCTTCATCGAACCGGAGACATCGAGGGCAAGCACAATGTCGATGCCCTCGGAGGTGATTTCACGCGAGGCGGTGCCGGACTGCGGACGGGCGATGGCCAGAACCAGCGCCACGAGGGCCAGAATTCGCGCCGCGGACGGCACCCAGCTCAGGCGCACGCGCCACGATGGCCTGGCATCGCCGAGAAGCGACAACGATGAAAACGCGGCAGCGCGGGCGCGTCGGCGGGACCGGATCTCCCACCAGACGAGCGCGGCGACCACGAGCAAGCCGGCCAGAAACCAGGGCTGGGCGAAGCGCAGGATCATGCCGCGGCCCTCGCCCCTGACTGTTCGGTGGTGCCGGCGTCGGCCAGTCGCGGCGGACGTGTCTCCAGAATGAACGATTTCACCCATTCCCAATCGACCTCGGGACGTCCCTCCTGCGCCGGCTGACGGGCATAGCGGATGTAGTCGGCCAGTCGGAGGAACTCGGCGGCCCGACCGCGATGGGATTCGGAGAACGGCGCCTGCGGCAGGACGCGGATGATTTCGGTCGTGGTCTGATCGATCGACTGCCAATCGTAGCGCGCATCCCAGTAGCGCCGGAGGATTTCGGAGAGACGGAAATACCAGAGACGTCCGCCGTCGGCGGCGGGGTTGACCTCGCGGCGCAGTTGCTCCAATTCCTCCAGCGCGACCTCCCAAGCGGGGCGCGGCGGCGCCATCGGGACCGGTTCATGCGCCCGGCGGCGCAGACGGTACCAGAGGTAGGCGGCGATCGCGGCCCCGAGCAGGGCGATGCCGGTCCAGAAGCGCCAGCGCGATTCGGGCGCGACATACGGCTGCTTCAGGCCGGCGATGTCGGTGGTGTCGGCATCGGGACGGGCGAGCACGCTTTCGATGTTGATCGCCAGCGAGTCGGTCTGCCAGCGCAGGGTGTCAGCGCCGATGACGGTGTAGCCGGAGACGGAGGGGATCCAGTGGCCGCCGGGTTTGAAGATGGCGAGGGTCAATTCGCGCTTGAACGCCCCTCCCTTGTCGCCCTCGCGCCGGCGGTCGACAAAGGCGGTGTCGCGCAGGATGTCGAAGTCGCCGAGTTTGCCGGAGAGCGGCTGGGGGAATTGCTGCCAGTCGGATTGATGGTCGACGGTGATGGAGAGTTTGATCGGGTCGCCGACGGTGGCCGTCTGGTGGTCGGCGGAAACGACCACGCGCGGCGGCGTCGCGGCCTGCGCGAACCATCCCGAGCAGATCGAGAGTACGCTGGCCAGACAGAATGAGACGATCAGACGGCGGTGTGTTGTCATAGCCGGGATACGGTCGCTGCCGATGTCCCTTTTACGCCTTGGGGGCGTCGTCGGGTTTCTGCTCGTCGGTTTCGCTCATCCCCTTTTTGAACTCGTTGACGCTCCTGCCGAGTCCGCGGGCGATCTCGGGAATCTTCTTGGCGCCGAAGAGGAGAATGAGCACCAGGATAATGAGTAACCACTCGGTTGCGCCGATGCCGAACATAGGGTCATCCCTTCCTTGGCGGGCAGAGCCCGCCCTGCGGGTCATGCGGCGGGCCGTGCCCGCCTCAGCGCCGGCGGCGTTCCCGCTGGCGGAAAAACCGGATCAGCCCGTCGGCCACCGGCCGTCCGGTGGACAGCGTGACCGTGTCGAGACTGATCGAGTCGAAAAAGCGCTTGCGCCGTTGTTCGGTCAGGATCACCGACCGTTCGAAGGCGCGTTTGGCGGCGGGGTCGGAGGTGTCGACGACCTTGCGCTCGCCGGTTTCGAAGTCCTCCAGTTCAATCAGGCCCACATCGACCCACTCGCGTTCGCGCGGGTCCTCGACCTGCACGGCGATAAGATCGTGACGGCGGTGCGCCACCGCCAGTTGATGTTCGTACCCTTTATCGAAGAAATCGGAGATCAGGAAGGCCACCGACTTGCGCCGGGTGACGCGGGCGAAAAAGTCGAGCGCGGCGCAAATGTTGGTGCCCCGTCCCCTGGGCTCGAAATAGAGGATCTCGCGGATAATGCGCAGCACATGCGAGCGGCCCTTCTTCGGCGGGATGAACAGCTCGACCTCGTCGGTGAAGACGATCATGCCGACCTTGTCGTTGTTCTTGATCGCCGAAAAGGCGAGCACGGCGGCGGTCTCGGCGGCGACCTGATTTTTGGCGCGGGCCACGGTGCCGAAATGTCCGGAGGCCGACAGGTCGACCAGGAGCATCACCAAGAGTTCACGTTCCTCGCGGAATTTCTTGACGAAGGGGGCGCCGGCGCGGGCGGTGACGTTCCAGTCGATCAAGCGGATATCATCGCCGGGGAGGTATTCGCGCACCTCCTCGAATTCCATCCCCTGCCCCTTGAAGACCGAATGGTATTCGCCGCCGAAGAGATCGTTCACCAAACGATTGGTGTGGATCTCGATTTTGCGGATCTGGGCGATGAGTTCTTTCGGGAGCATGGTCGTCGGTCGTCCGGTTTAGTGTAAAGCAGGCTCGGCAGTCCGCCGCGGCGGATCGCCCTCCACGTGCGGTTTGGAACCGGTTGTGGATTCGAGGCGCGAAAGAGCAGGCTCGGCGGAAGCCTCGCCCTCCCCTCTTGGAGTGAGATGTCGCACTGGGCGTATCATTTCACATCCGGGTCGGTGACTTCGAGACGCACGCGCCTCATGAAGTAGTTGGCCGTCAAGCCATCGTTGGGACGGTTCTTCACGGATTGTCCCGAGGTCAGCATCAATTGCAGTTCAACGTCGGCCGCACTGGCGCCCGCCAGCGGGCGGACGTTCATCGGCACGACCGTAACGTGGTCATTCGGAAATGCGGACAGGGTATCGCCCACCATCCGGCAGGACATGGGAAGATCGATTTCCCAATTGGGCGCGAACTTCGACAATGACGCGGTCCCGATCTGCGTCGGATCGACATACGCCCATCCATTGCGCTCGGGGGGAGCAACGGTGTCGGCGGCGGCGCGTCCGATGACGGTCAGGTAGCGGCGTGTCTCCCCGCGGGGCACGGACAGCAGGAAGGCGCCGTCGGGACGGCGTGTGGACACCCGGGTCTGGGCGTCCAGAATGTCGACGATCAGCGCGGCATCATCGCGCCACGGGCCGGTGTCCTGATGGCAGGCGCCACAGTTGCGGCTCCTGGAGGTGATGCCGACCGCGGGCGGATACGCCCACGACAGGGTGGCAATCCCGCCGCCGATGACGGCGGCCAGCAGAACGACGAACCGCACCCGCAGGTTCGGATTCGGATACATGGCAGCCTCCTTTGCTACGGCACCTCGACGTGGTCGAAGATCTTCTGGACGATGGTGGCCGAGGTGATGTTCTCCGCTTCGGCCTCGTAGGTGACGATGATGCGGTGGCGCAGGATGTCGGGCCCCACGCTCTTGATGTCTTCGGGTGTGACAAAGCCGCGTCCCTGAATGAAGGCGTGGGCGCGGGCGGCCAGATTGAGATAGATCGAGGCGCGCGGCGAGGCGCCATAGGCGATCAGGCCGCCCAGATCGAGGCCATAGGCGTCGGGACGACGCGACGCATGGACGATGTCGACGATGTAATCTTTCACTTTGTCATCGATATAGATCGATCGCACAACGGCGCGCGCCTTGAGAATCTCTTCCGGGTCGATCACCGGCTCGATGCCGACTTCCTGCTCGGCGGTCATGCGCTCCATGATGATTCGTTCCTCGGCCTTGTCGGGATAGCCGACGATCACCTTGAGCATGAAGCGGTCGACCTGGGCTTCGGGCAGCGGGTATGTCCCCTCCTGCTCAATGGGATTCTGCGTCGCCAGCACCAGAAAGGGCGCGGGCAACGGATGGGTGGAGTCGGAGATGGTGACCTGGCGTTCCTGCATCGCCTCCAGCAGGGCGCTTTGCACCTTGGCGGGAGCGCGGTTGATCTCGTCGGCCAACACAATGTTGGCGAAGATCGGCCCCTTGCGGGTGGTGAACTGGCCGTTGGTCGGGTTGTAGACCATGGTGCCGATCAAGTCGGCGGGCAGAAGGTCGGGGGTGAACTGCAAACGCGCGAACCTGGCGCGGATGGCGCGTGAGAGGGTCTTCACCGACAGGGTCTTGGCCAGCCCGGGCACGCCCTCCAGCAAGATGTGGCCATCGGCCAAAAGACCGATCAGGAGTCGTTCGACCAGATGGTGCTGACCAACGACCACCTGCCCGATCGAGTCCTTCAGGCGGCGGCAGAAGGCGCTGGATGATTCGACGTTGCGTTGGATCTGCTCAATGTCCGGATGCATGGCTGCCTAATCCCTCCAGAAAGTTGAAGTCTCAGCTACGTTTGCCGCTCGGCGAAGTTGCGCCGGATGAGTCCATTGATACCCAGCCGGCGTCGAGGCGTTCCAACACCGCCAACGCCTCCTCCTCGGTGCGCGCGAGGATGGCATGCTCGACCGGCGCGCCGGAGAAGCGGGCCACCGAACAGCGCAACAGGACCACCTGCAGGAGGTCGACCGCGGTGCCGTCGCTCACGTGCGGCCGTGTCCGGGCGGCGATCTCGGTGGCGGTGGCGGCGTTCAGGGAACGCGCCAAGCGGCGGCTAAGATAGCCCGTCAGAACCCGCTCGACATCGGCAAAGAAACGCGCGGCGCGGTCCTCGCGGCAGTTGGCGTGGACCTCCTGCATCATCGCCAGCGCCTCCTGCAACGGGGTGAGCGTGGCACGGCGCGGGGCGCGTTGCCGGCGTCGCCGCCAGTACAACGCGGCGCTGAACACGCTCACGGCGATGGCCGCGACCAGCGCGATGGTGGTGGGACGGGGCAGCCACCATGGCCGGACCCGCGCGGGAAGGATCTCCACTGCGATCGGCGCACCGAGGACACGGTTGGTGACCAGCGCCGGCGCGTCGGGCTGATCCTGCGTGAGGATGACCACCGGGGTGATCGACGAGGTCAATGGTTCAAGGGCGGTCAGTTCGAAATGCCAGACCTTGATCCGCTCGCCGCCCGCGAGTTGTTCCGATTCGGCGGTCTGGGTGCCGGCCTGCCATTCGGCGCCCAGCTGCAGGGCGGCATGCGATGGGATCGGCTCAAGACGGTGGTCGGGACGGGTCGCGCGCACGGTGACCAGCAACTTATCGCCGACATGAAGCTGAGCGCGGTCGGATTCCGCCGTCACGGTGACCGCGGCCTGTGTGGATGCGCACAGGCATAGGCAGACGACTGCGGTCGTGAGCGTCTTCGACACGATGTTTCAAGAAACGGCGTAGGGATAGATCGGTCAATAGGTTATGCGGCCCAAAAGCAACCAGGCCAGCCCGCCGGCCATGCAAAGTTTCAACCCGAACGACCAACGTTCGATGACATGCCCGGAAGGATTAAGGCCGCATTGCGCCGCACCGAGGAGGACGGCCGGCAACACGGTCACGAGGGTGCCGGCGGTGTAGAGAATGCCGAAATAGCCGGAAAAGGCCGACCAGCCAATGTAACAGGCGGCGACAAACATGACAATCCCGGCCCAGCGGGCGGTCTTGAGCGGCCCGATGACCATGGGCAGGGTGAGGCGTCCGGCGGCACGGTCCCCTTCGGTGTCGAGGGAATCCTTGAGCATCTCGCGCGGCAGATGAAGCCAGAAGGCGACCACGGCGGCCACCACCGGTCCGCCGAGAACAGCGGCGGGGTCCTGCCAACGGCCGACCAGTCCGCCATAGGCGATGGGGAGCGCGCCGAGGGCCGCGATCAACACATTGCCGGCGATGGGGCGTCCGGAGAGATAGCGGTTGTAGACCAGGAGCGCGATGATCACGAAAAAGGCGATCAGAAGCGGCGCGGTGCCGGCGGCCCAGGCGATGACCAGGGCGAAGAGAAACAGGACGATGCGCATCATGCTGGCCGGCAGGGCCCGAATGGCGCCGGTGATAAGAGGACGTTCGGGCTTGATGGCGCGATCGGTGGCGATGTCAGTGATGTCGTTGTCGATGTTGCCGGCGGCGGTGATCAATAGTGGCGGGAGGATGGCCAGCCAGGCGGAAAACGACCACCAGCGTCCGAGCGCGAGCACGAGACCGACCCAGGCGGCGACCCCGGCAAGCAGGACGTTGCCGCCGCGTATGAGGGACCACCAGGCCTTCACATTACCATCCTTGTGTGAGCACCAGCCGCAGGAGGCCATCGCGCCAGGCGGCATGATCGCGCCAGGCCAGTTCGAGCCGTCCGCGCCGTCCACCGGACTCAAGCCAGAGCGCGCATCCGGCGGAGGAAGGGCGATGATACGGACCGTCGAACATCGCCAGCCAGGCCTGTTCGGCAAAAACCGTCGCGTCGAGTCCGCGCGTGACAGGTTGTGACAATTCGCAGCGCAGCCAGAGGCCGTCGGCGGCGGCCAGCGAGCGCGATGTGTAGCCGCGCAGAATTTCGCCGCCGAGGAACCACTCATCGCCGGAACGCAATGTGGCCCCCCTGCCCCACTGCCGCGCGCCGGCCGCGAGGGTCAGAGTCGGCGCTCCAAAAGTGAGATCGAGCCGACCGGAGGTTTCCAGGCGCAAGCGGCTCTCGGATGCAGGTTGCGACGCGGGCGGAAGCCAACGACGGTGCAGCGAATAGACCAGCGCGGTTTGCAGGTGCGCGCGGTCGAGATGGCCCCAGATCAATCCGGCCGCGGATTCGTAGACACGCGCCGGATCGACGTCCGATTGCGCGGGCGTGATTCTGATCCAACGGCCCTGAAGCGTCCAAACGAGGGATGACGCCCGCGACAGCCGCAGCCCAGCGCGCCACTGCGCCTGCTGGCGACGATCGACACGTTGCCAGTCCTCAAGGCCAATGGCCAGATCGGCGGCATGGAAAAGGGCGTAGCGGTCGGCCAGATCGAGCTGCACCAGACGCTCGTCGGCGCGTGGGCGTTCGTAGAGCAATTGCAACGCGCGATCGCGACGGAAAAGCGATCGGATCCCCACGGAGAGCCGTCCCTGCAGTTCGGACGCGCCGCCATCGACGGACCCCGTGGCCAGGGCGCCTTCGAAACGGGCGGGCGGGTCTTCACGAATGGGCAATACGACGGCGACTGTCGAATCCGACAACGCGCGCAGGATGGGGGAACCATCCGGCACAAGACCTCCGATGGCGGCAATCTGACGGCGAGCGTGCGCGAACGCGTCGGCGGATGCGATGCCCCCGGTGGGAAGTGAAAGTGTGCGCGCCAGCCACGACGAATCGGTGCGGACCAGACCGGCCAATTCCCAGCGGGCGATGCGCAGCGGAGCACCGGGAGTGATCTCCAATGCAAAGGAGAGCGAGTCATGGGTGCCGGTGAAGCGGCGCGGGATGAGCGCGGCATGATGGTAGCCATGGTCGGACAGCACGTTGAGCATCACGCCGAGTAATGACTCGACCCGTTGTTCGGTGAATGGACCACCGGCGGCGCTTTGGACCAGCGACTCAATCCGCGAATGCAGTGATGGCGGGAGCGTTCCGTTGATCGTGATGTCAATGTGGGTCAATGTGGTGGCGTTGACGGCGGCAGTCAGCGCAAGGGCAATGAACACGCCCAGCCAGCCGCCACGGCGGAGGACTACTCCTGGCAGTATGGTCCGCGGCGTCGGCATCAGAAGGTGGCGATTGACTCCAGATGGATGCGCCAACGGTCGGAGGCATCGGGACGATGGTCGCCGGAGAGGCGCGCATTGAAGGAGATGCGCCCGGGCAATTGCAGACGTATCTCGGCGGACTCGGTGACGGAAAACCCGGGGGGACGTCCCTCGGCCAGAAGCGGCGAGAGCAATCCGGACGCGACGCCAGCGACCCAGGTGAAATCAGAGGCGAAAGTGGCCGAGAGCGCGCCGCGGGCAATGCGCGCGGCCGGATGAATCGCCCAGAGAGTGACGTTGTCCCCGCGGGCCAATTCGCGATCGAAGCGGCGCCGGGTTTCCAGCGAGAGGCCCACTCCCTCCCAGGGTGTCGCGCCGACCGTTCCGGCAATGGTCCGGGCATCGGCATCCAGCGGAGCCAGGGCGGCACGGGTGCGACGCTCGTAGGCGAGGCCGCCGCTGAGATAGATCGCGCGGCTTAGTTGTTCGCGCCAGTCGGAGTCGACCCGCCACAGACGGCTTTCATCGTTGGCCGCCGCGCGGTTGAACACCTGTTTTTCCCGCATCAACGCCAGCGAGAGACGGGTGCGGGCGCGTGGCTGGAGGGTGAGACGGTGATCGTCGCGGGCGGAGAGACGGGCATCGGCCAGAAGCGCGGCGTTCAGTTCCTCCCATGGTAACAGCCAGCGCCCGGGGGAAAACCGGTCGGCGTCGTAGCGGGCATCGACGCGGCGCGCCGACTCCAGCGCGATGCGCCAGGCGCGCCAACGCGGACGCCAACTCAACTGCACCGCGCGCGCGGCATCGTAGGCGGCGGCGAAGTTCGCCTCGTCATCGACCCAGACACGACGGTAGTCGCCCTGTGGGTCGGGAACGTATTCGCCGCGCTCGAAACGGTAGTCGCCCTGACCGGGACGGGTCGGGAGGAAGACTTCGCGTTGGGCGCCGGCGCGACGATGCGCCAGATCGGCATCGACGGCGACCTGCAACCCGGCGCGCGGAGCCCAGACGGCGCCAAGACGCGCGCCATAGTATGGCCGCGCCTCCCCCCCATCGACGGAGAGCGCGCCGCGGCGAAGAGTCAGGCCGGAACCGGCGGAGGCATGCAGGAACCGCGCGGGGATACCCAGCGAGAACTCGCGGGTGCGCTCCAGCGCCGGCCGATCGAGTCGTTCGGCGCGTCGCCATTCATGGCGGATGGTGAGATCGCCGAAGGCGGCGGCCAGCCAGCGGGCGCTGTTGTCGGCGGCGGATGCGGACAGCACGCGGTCGGGATCGCGGATGTCTTCCTCGTGGACTCCCGCCTCGAAGGACAACGGCGCGGGCCGCAGGCGCAGGAGCGATTCGCTGACCCGGGTGGTCGCGCGCGCGGCGTTCTGCTCATCGACACGGCGCATCTGCAAGGATTGTTGCAGAGCCAGCCAGCGCGTCGGCGCGGCGTCGATTGCGCCACCGGCACGGTAGCCGGACAGGTTGCTTTGACGCAGGATGGCCGCATCACCGGCGACATCCAGCCAACCGGCCAACGGCGTCGCGGCGTTGGCGGAGTAGGTATCGAAAGCGCCATCGAGGACTTCGGTCGGCAGACGCCAGAGGTTGGCGAAGGCGGCGGCTGTCGGTCCGAGCGGGCGGGCGGTTGAGCGCAGGAATTGATGAGTCCAGTCCATCGCCAACCGTGACCGCGAAGTCACGGAGTCTCCGAGCGACCAGCCGAGCTGGTGATTGGAGCGCAGGTAGGAGGTCTTTGCGGCGAAGCGATTGGGGTCGATGGCCATGCCCTGCCAGTCAAGCCGCCAACGTCCCAGACGTCCGGTGCGCAGACGCAGCGATTCATCCAGCGTCAGCTGCGCGGTCGCGGCGGCAAGCCGCAGCAGGGGATCATAGTTGCCCCGACCGGGGCCGACATATTCATAAACGTCATCGATCACGTGACGGTAGCGTCCCTGCTTCTCCCCCGTCCAGGTGAAGCGCACACGGTGATCCCCCTGATCGGGACCGGCGTAGACGAAGACCGAGTCGCCATCGCGCAGCTCGAGACGGTAATCGCCTTCGTGATCGCCGACGCGTTCGATGGCGGGCACCTGCACTTTGCCGTCGGGATCGCGGGCGAGGATGTCGCGTTGTGTGTCGGTCAATGCACCGGTCAGCGGTTGGTCGGGGTCGTCCCCTTCCCAGGACAGCGCGAAGCGGCCGGCGCGGCTGGAGTCGTCGGAGCGCCAGGACCAGGCGCCGCCGGCGAGAGAGCGCTGATAACTGTCGAGCGCGGCCTCGTACTCGACGGTCAGTTGGGAGCGTCCGGAGAACTGGACACGCGGCGAAAGCGTCAGCGTGCCGCGGGCCGGGTCGACGGTAAAGTCGGCGTCGCGGCCTTCGGTGAGTGCCGCGCCATCGAGCCAGACGTCGACCGAACCATCGACAATGGCCGCGCCGGCGCCATCGGCGGCGAGCGTGTAGGGACCGAGTTCGCCATCGCGCAGGACAATCTGCGCGTGGCGGCGTTCCCCGTGCAGACGCGCGACATGGGTTTCGACCGCATGCCCGCCGACGTGGAACGCCGTCTGCATTCCGGATGCGCAGCGTGTGACCTGGCCGCTTTGTTGCAACTTTAATTCTCCCCAGCGGCCATGGAATTTCGCCGACTGCGCCTCGATGAAGAAGCGGTCGAGGTCGCCAAGACGGGAGCCATCGCGCAGCGAGCGGCCCGATTGGGCGTTGACCTGACGGTCGCTGAGAGCGGCGGAGAGCGGCAGGCCGCGCAACAGTTCACCGGAAACGGTCAGTTCCAATCCCTGCGACCAATCGGTGGCGGCGGCGTCGGAGGCGGACACAGAGAAGGATTTGTATCCCTGCCACTGCAGTTGCGCGACGGATGCGGGTGCACGCAACGGCGACGACGGCTGCGGCACCTGGAAGGCGGCGGGGCGTATCGTGGCATCGGACGCCTCGGAAATCCCATCGGGTGAGCGTGTCCAGCGTGAGGCGAGGGCAAAGCCGAGACGGTCGAAGATGACCTGTGCGGTGTCGGTGGGCGCCAGCGCGCGGGCAAAGCGAATGCGGCCATTGTCGGGATCGAGCGTGTAGTCGTCGATCGGGGCGCCGTTGAGCGAGACGGAAGCGCGGCCGCCGACGAGGTAGAAACCCGAGACCCAATACGGTCCGGGGGAGTCGGCGCCGACGATGAGGGTGGTGTCGCGGATGACGGCGGCGCCGGCATGGGCGGCCGGCGGCGAAAGCAACACGACGACGACACACAACCAGCCGAGCGCGCGTAAGAGCGGCACCAACCGCGGGCGGCTCTGGTCGGCGGCGATCATCATCAGGGGGCGACCGCGCGCATAATGATGACGCGTCCGGCCGGCGGATCGGCAACGACGATCGACGAGTCCTGCAGGATGACATCGGTCGGACCCTGCCAGCGGGCATCGCCGGTGGGGGGGCCATCGATGGTGTCGAGGAGCCGTCCCTGGTCACTGAAGACCAGCAGCGCCGCCGCCTTGCGGTCGGCGACGAAGACCTGGCCGCGGCGATTGACGGCGACCGCGACCGGCTCCTGCAGATCGGTGCCGCCGAAGGCGCGCAGGGGTGTGCCGGCGGGATCGAAGACCATCACCTGCCGTTTGCCGGGATCACAGACGTAGAGCTCGGTGCCATCGTGGGAGACCGCCATCCCCATCGGTTGCAGGAGTTCGCCCCAGCCCACTTCTTCCCCGCCGGAGAAGGCGGCCAGGAAGCGTCCCGAGGCATCATAGCGGTAGATCCGTCCATTGGTCGGATCGGACAGGAACAGTTCACCGAGCAATCCGAAGGCAATCCCGGCGACCCGTCCCCGCACCAGCCCGAGGCCATCATAGGGCGGCATGATCTCGCCGATGGGGCGCAGGCGGCTGTCGTAGAGTTCAATCGCGCGACTTATGCCATCGGCGGCGAAGATGTTGCCGACGGCATCGATGCGGAGGCATTGGGGGTCGCGGAGGACGCCGGTGAGTTGACGGACCTGGCGGGGTGTGCCGGGATCCAGCGGCAGTCCCCAGATCCGCTGGCTGCCGCCGTCGGCGATGAGCAGCAGCTGGTCGGGACGGAGGGCGACGGAAACGGGGGCGAAACGGGAAAAATCGGCGGCGGGGTCTTCCTGCGGCAGCGCGGCAAGGAAGTCGCCATCAATGACCGCCACGAGGGTGAAATCGGCGCCGGGTGTGTAGGCAGACCCGCCGTGCCCCGCGGGAGCGGCGCAGGCCGACAGCCAAAGCCCGCCGAGGAGGGCTAGTAGAGTTTTCGGGAGAGCATGACCATGAAGCCGGGATTGGACATGCTGGGTTTGCCCTTGAAGCGCACCTTCCATGATGCGGTCTCCATGCGCGCCTGGCGGTTGATGGCGCGCGCGGTGCGCCAGGCATCAGCGGCGGCGACCAGGCGGTTTAAGAGGGCGGCGCCGAGCGAGTATTTGGCGCGGTCTTCGGCGATGTTGGACTGGTTGCGCAGGTTGCGATAGCGGGCCATCGCCGCTTCGGACTCCCACTGCCAGTCCCATTTCGGATCATCGGGGTAGTAGGGGCGCGCGGGGTCGATCAGACGCCCCTCATCGTTGTACTGCTCGCGGTTCATATAGAAGGTCAGCGTGCGGTAGAATTCATCGTTTTTGCCTTCGGGATCAATTCCGGCGTGGGCGCGGGCGTAGAGCTCGTAGTCGTCTTCCTTCTGATGCTGAACGGTCTTGAAGTAGCCGAAGGCGGTCCAGGCGATGGCCTCGGCGCCGAAGAAGATGCCGGCGCGTCCGCGCGAGCCCATGGTCCAGTGGCCGGCGCCGGGCAGAAGCAGTGAAAGCCCGACGACCTTGCCAACGCTGACGCGGTCGGATTCTTCGCGGTCGAATTCATCGAACTGCACGGTGCGCAGGACGCCGTCGCCGAGACCGGCCGGCCGGGTCAACTCGGCGCGGAAGGCGGCGCTGAGGCCGGCGGGATCGGCGCGCAATTGGCTGACCGCGCCGGCGTTGCCGGCGACGGCGGAAAACGGCGACGTCAGAACCAGCGTGAGCGCCATTGCCCCGATCGCGGGGATGTGGGAGCGTCGAAGTGTCATGACTACCGTGCGGTACGACCTGCCATCGGACTCTACCGGCGGCCGGGGGGTTTATTCCCGTCCCCCGGTGGCTCTACTCCTGAGATCGGCAAATCGGCGCCGATTTCCCGGTCAATCTTTGTCATTGCGTCGCGCGACGCAACGGGTGAATGCAGCCCCGGCGGGGCCGTCGCGTCAGAATTTATACCCCAGCGTCACATAGGGCATGAGTTTCTTCGGGTTGGACGGCGACTTCACCAGCCGGATTTTCGGCTCGATCTGGCTGAACTGGTCCTGGGCGCGGTTGTAGGCGCGGGCATCGAGGGCGGCCCAGAAGCCGGACAACAGGTGGTTGGCCACAGTCAGGACCAGCATGGTGTTAGCCTTGTTGTACTCGGTGTTGGCGTCATCGCGCATTTCCAGATAGGTGCGGCGGTTGGGTGACACGTAGTTGAGCTTGGCGGTGTCGGTCGGGTTCTCGGGGAACTGTTCGTCGCCGATGTCGGGGTAATCGTCCCAGCCGAAGTTGAACTGGCTGTACTTGCCGATGTTCTCGTAGTACTCGTCTTCCTCCACCTTCGAGCCGTCTTCCTTGTACCAGGCGTGGTGCGACAGCGACCGCGGGAAGCGGTTGTTCTGGTTGTCGGGCGGGGTCAGATAAGTGGTGGTGTCGATCCACTGATCCTTGATTGACGGCGGATAGTCGCGGCTGTAAAAGACTTCGTAGAGCCCATCGATGTAGCGCGCGCCGTCCCAATGAACGTCGGCGAAGGCCTTGTATTCAGCTTCCTTGTCGTTGCCCTTGCCATGGAAGCTGGAGTATCCGGCCCAACCGGCGGCCTCGAGGCCGACGAACATAATCGGCTTCCAGATCGAGGACTTGGCATAGAGCTGGCCCCAGCCGGGAATGAGGAACGATTGCAGGAAGGCGCGGGTCGGCGACTTGCGCTTGTATCCGTAGACATCAACGGCGCCGCCCTGATCATTCTGGGCCAGAAGCGGCGAGGCGACGGTCTTTTCGAAGGCGGCCTGGGGGAGCACGGGGCTGGTCCAGGCGGCGAGGGTCAGGTCGACCGTGGTTGGGCCGTCGTTGTCGATGGCGTTGCCGGCGTGGGCGGGCGCGATGGCGAGCGTCAGGCCGATCAGGGCGCCGAGCCAGTAGCACTTGGTGTTCACGAACGTTCCTCCTCGGTAGAGGTCAGGGCCAGGGGCAATTATTGCACGACGGCCAGTTTGCAGAACAGTTTTTCGGATTGTCCGCCATCGAGCGCGGTGACTTCGAGGCGGGCATAGTACACTCCCGAGGCCGCATCGGCGCAATCCCAGGTCCACTCGTTATAGACGCCGGCGATTCCGGGGCCGGAGGTTTCGGCCACGAGGTTGCCGGCGATGTCATAGATGGAGATCGTCACCACCGCCGCGTCGCCCAGCCAGTAGCGGATGACCGCCTCGTTCTGCGCCGGGTTGGGGTAGACATAGGCCCGTTCGGCGGCGAAGAAGATATCGTCGACGGCGATCGGGTTGAGGTCGGAATCGGGGATGGCGCGGCTGTTGCGGGCATCGCGTCCGCCCATGGTCCAGAGCGCCCTGGCGTCGATGCGGTCGGGGCTGGGGGCCACAAAGCCATAGAGGTAGCCATCATCGGCGCGGGCGAACATCACCTGGCGGTTGCCGGCGGCGTCGATGGCGCAGGCCATCGGGGCGGTGATCGCTCCGCCGACGGCGTAGTTGGCGGTCTGCACCTCGCGTCCCTGACGGTAGGCCAATGTCGCGCGCGACATGCCGCCGGTCAGAATTGACAGCAGGGCGCCATCGAAATCGACGGCCAATAGTCCGGGCGCGGTGGTGTCGGGATCGTTGCGCGGACCGATGGTGACGGGAAAATCATTGGCGATGGCGCCGTTGTGCGCCAGTGCGGTCACCTTCCCCTCGCCGGCCACGATGATTTCGAGACGGCCATCACGGTCCAGATCGGCGAGGATCGGATCGGCGCTGGGACGGAAGCCCAAATCGACGGGGAAGTTCGGGAAATACTGCGGCATACCTCCGGGTTGAGTCACCGCCGTGAAGGCGTGCAGGCGACCGTTCCGTTCGAGGACCACGGCGTCCATCGTGCCATCGTGATCGATGTCGGCGACCGCGGGCGCAAAGGGACGTTCGCTGCCGAGCGCACGCCGCGGCCCCCCAGACTCCAGGATGCCGGCGGTCCATTGTCCGTCGAGCAGTTCCGTCGAGAAACTGGAGGTGGCCGACAGGCCGGCGATGTCGCCGATGAAGCCGGAATACTCATGCCGCACGCGCGAGCCATCGAGGAGACTGAATGTGTCGAATCCCGAGTCGCCGACCGGCACCACGAGGTCCTTTGAGGCCGAGCCGTTGCGGTCCCAGATGAGCGGCGGGCCGGAGGGAATGTCGCGGGTGCGGAGCACGGTGTCGACGATCGGATCGAAGAGACCATCCATGTCGCGGTCGGACATCGACCAGAGGCCGACCTGTCCGGATTGGCTGACGGCGGCCAGCGAGCCGGTCTGGTTGTCGAGACTGAAGATCAGCGGTGGCCCGATCCATTGGTCTCCCGGCCGGCCCATGGCCACCGGGTAATAGGTGCGGACGACGCGGGTGGTATCAAACGAAATGACGGTGTCCTCGACCGGGTGCTGGGTCAGGGGGTGCCCCTCGAGGTCGAAGGCGAGGACATAATGCTTGTAGCCGATGAAGACTTCGGGGCTGCCGTCGCCGGGGCCGCGGAAATCGCCGCTGGGGGCGCGCACGACATCGGTGACGATCGGGGCGGCGGCGTTGCCGGAATCGGCGCCGACATAGATCGGGAAACCGGGGATCCGTCCGCCGCTGCTCACCGCGCAGGTCATGGTCGGCTGGGGCGCGGAGATGTTGGTGATGTTGACGCCGCTGTAGCCGCCGGTGTAAGAGCGCGCCGGCGGCACGGTGAAGGGCGTAAAGGCGTTGTTGTTGCCCGCAAACCAATAGGTCGACTGGCTGCCGGTGTAATAGAAGAAAAAGCCGGTGGAGCCCAGACGGTTGTAGCCGTCGGCTTCGACCACGCGCAGGAAGCGCCGGTCGTGGTCCCACTGCAGCGTGTTGGCGAGGAAGTTGTTGGGAATCTCGTCGCCGGTGGCGTAGTCGAGCGCGGCCACTCCCTCATCGACATGCCAGATCAACATGCCCGATCCGGGCAGAAGGAAATCGTACTCGCGGGTCAGCTGACGGTTGAGCGGATGCGCCGGGCCGAGGACCACGCTGGTGGCCGAGTCGAGCTTGAGCCCGGCTTCCCCGTCGCCGTCGAGGTCGAAGCGGCGGTTTTCCAGCAGGTAAT